>JAZKGO010000051.1:0-39071 GCA_040385875.1 Bacteroidota bacterium | reverse complement strand
CAGAATTTTTAGTTAAAACCTCCCATTCTGAATTGGCCTCCAATAAATGATACCAATCCTGAGCCTGTTTCTTTATTCTTTTTGAGGTTTCTGAAATATTTGGGATTTGCTTTAAAACTCTATTTAACAGATAAATACCTAAAACATTGGGCGTATGAGTAGTCTGAAACTCCTGCATATTTTTATCAATATTTAGAAAACTATTATAATGTTTTTGAGGGTCGGTTTGCTCGCAAACATGCATTACCTTGGGAGAGCATACCATAATTCCCAAACCTGCAGGCAGCCCAAAACATTTTTGAACAGAAGCTAGCCAAATATCTGCCAGCACCCAATCTAATTCGATTCCCGCCATTGATGAGGTGGCATCGACTGCTATCAAACAATTATCTAAGTCTATTTTGGCAATTTCCTCCATTTGAACCTGGCTTCCATTGGAGGTTTCATTTTGGGTGATACAAATAATATCGTCCCAGTTTTTAGCAAAGCTTGGTAAAATCTCATCCACACCAAACTCAAAACCAATGCATTCCTTTTTGGCTAACTTCTTCGAATAGTCATACCATTTTTGACCAAAAGCTCCGTTATATAAATGTACATATCTATCGGAAATGATTGATTGTGAGATAATTTCCCAACACTCAGTGGCGGAAGAGGTAAAATAAATTGAAAAATCAGTAGGCACATTTAGTTTTTCATGAAACAAACCGATAGTCTCTTTCACCAATTCAACACATTGCTTGCTTCGATGATTCGCACTTAAAATGCCAGAATTGAATGCATCTTGCAGATAATCAGCAATTTGTGGATAAACTTGTGAGGGGCCGGGGTAAAAAGAAGTCATTGTAAGATTGGGTAATTGTAATCAGATCTAAAATTTGAATAAGTCTCCAAATGATGCCTGATAGCTGATATTATAACAAAGACTGAATGGCTAAATCATAGCCTCTTAATCCAAACCCAATGATAGAGCCCTTACATCGGCTACTTATATAGCTATGATGGCGGAACTCCTCACGAGCATATACATTTGAGATATGCACTTCAATCACTGTTGTTTTCACTGCTGAAACAGCATCGGCTAATGCTATAGAGGTATGTGTAAAACCCCCAGCATTGAGAATTATTCCATCAAAAGAAAAACCAACTTCATGGATTTTATCAATTAAAAGCCCCTCATGGTTAGATTGAAAATAAAAAAGCTCGGCTGGCCCTAAATACTTGTCTTTCAATACTTCAAAATATTGCTCAAAGGTTTGGTGTCCATAAATTTCAGGCTCTCTCTTTCCCAATAAATTTAAATTAGGGCCATTTAATATTAATATCTGTTTGCGACTCATTAGAATAGTTTAAATAATTTCCTCTATAAATTGTTAAATTAGCAATATATTATATAAAAATAACTTAAAATTATGCTTTGGCAAAGCTATATCAAAAAATTTAAAAGCTACCTAAAAATCGAACTTTCATTAAGTGAAAATTCAGTGAGTGCCTATTTGCATGATATTGAGTCATTTTCTAATTATTTAAAACTGATTGTGGATCCGTCAGATCCAACCCAAATTGGTGAAAATCAGATTGCTGGTTTCTTACATTATATCAATGAGCTCGGCTTGGCTGCCACTACGCAAGCAAGAATGCTCTCGGGTATTAAAGCATTTTTTCAATTCTTATTGATAGAGGAAGAGATTCGGGTAAATCCTGCTGACCTTTTTGACTCACCAAAAATTGGCAGAAAACTTCCAGATACATTGGAATATTTGGAAATTGAAAAGCTATTAGAAGCAATCGATCTGTCCACAGCCGAGGGGCAAAGAAACAGAGCAATTTTAGAAGTATTGTACAGCTGCGGGCTCAGAGTGAGCGAATTGGTGAATCTCAAATTTTCAGAACTCTATTTTGAGGACGGCTTTATACAGGTGCATGGAAAGGGTGATAAAAGCAGATTGGTCCCCATTGGTGCCGATGCTCAGAAATACACACTTATTTACTTAGAAACAATCCGAAGTCATATCAATCCAAAAAAGGAAGCCAATGATGTTGTTTTTTTGAACAGAAGAGGCAATAAGCTCAGCCGGGTAATGATTTTTTTAATTATCAAGCAATTGGCCAAAAGTATCAATCTATCTAAAAAAATAAGTCCACATACTTTTAGGCATTCCTTTGCTACACATATGATTGAGGGTGGTGCGGACCTCAGAGCGGTACAAGAAATGCTGGGTCATGAGTCGATTACCACCACCGAAATATATACTCATCTTGATCGGGCCTATCTTGCGCAAGTC
This sequence comes from Bacteroidota bacterium, assembly GCA_040385875.1. Taxonomy (GTDB): domain Bacteria; phylum Bacteroidota; class Bacteroidia; order Cytophagales; family Spirosomataceae; genus JANMZR01. The sequence continues at coordinate 36,786 of JAZKGO010000051.1, read as the reverse complement.
ATTACAGATTTCCATCCCAGGAGCAAACGAATCAAGTCACAATTCGAAAATTAGTAGTAAGTAACAAGTCAAATTTTATTCTAATTATGTTTAATTTTATGCAAAAAAATATCCATGCAATTTACCCTAAACTTCAATATTGAACCATCTGAAAATAAGATTAATATACAATCAAATATTCTAACTATTGGCTCATGCTTTGCCGATGTAGTTGGCAATCAATTAGTTCAAAATAAAATCAAGGTAACAGCCAATCCATTTGGCACCTTATTCAATCCAAGTTCAATTTTCAAACTATTGACTCAATCCATTAAAAATTTGCCTGTAAATAATGCGCTTCTTTTAGAAAATGAGGGCAGTTGGTTTCATTATGATTATCATTCTCAAAACAATAGTCCCGATAAAGATCAGCTAATTTTAGACCTGGAAAGTCTTCAAAATAAAGTGCGAAATGAACTTCAAAGTGCTGATTATTTGATACTTACATTGGGTACAGCTTTTGCCTATCAATTTTTGGAAACAAAAACTTATGTGGCCAATTGTCATAAAATGCCGGCGAATCTGTTCAGAAAAGACTTGCTTCATGTAAAACATATTTGTCAGGAATTTGAGCAGTTTTACAAAAATATCAAAGAAATAAATCCCTCATTAAAAATAATTTTAACCGTATCGCCTGTTCGCCATACTAAAGACGGGATTCCCGAAAATCAAGTGTCTAAGTCTATATTAAGGGCAGCTTGTCATTATATAGAACTCGATTTTGCAGAAGTTGAGTATTTCCCAGCTTATGAAATAATGATGGATGAGCTGCGAGATTATCGCTTTTACGAATCTGACATGATTCATCCCAACAAAATTGCCGAAGAGTATATTTATCAACGTTTTTCTAACACTTATTTTGATGAAAATTTATTGAGTTTTATCAGCAAATGGACCAAAATAAGGAACGATTTGAGTCATAAACCGTTTAACATAAAATCATCCGCCCATCAGAAATTCTTGAAAAACCTTTTGAAAAAATTAGAGGATATTTCTGAAATTGTAAATGTAGAAAAAGAAAAAGAAGCAGTTTTAAGCAGTATCTTTGTGGAAAATAGTGATGAGCGATGAGTGATGAATTAGTTCTATACCAATTCGTAAATCGTAATTCCGAAATTCGAAATCGAAATGAGTGACTTAAAAATAAATAAAGAAGATATTATTCGTGCACTTAGCACCGTGCAAGAGCCTGATTTAAAGAAAGACTTAATCACCTTGAACATGATTAGGGATATCGAATTAGGCGTTGGTGAAGTTCGGTTTACCGTGGTTTTAACCACCCCAGCATGCCCGCTCAAAGAGAGAATAAGGAGAGAATGTACCGAAGCCATTCATAAACATGTTGCTGATAATCTGACAGTTACAATCAATATGACATCAGATGTAACCACCACTCGCTCCAGAGTTGGCTCATTACCAGATGTGAAAAATATCATAGCCATTGCTTCGGGCAAAGGTGGCGTAGGTAAGTCGACAGTAACTTCAAACTTGGCAGTGGCTTTAAAAAATGCTGGGGCAAAAGTTGGGATTATTGATGCTGATATTTCTGGTCCATCGATACCGTTGATGTTCGGTGCGGAAGATATGCAACCATTGGTTCAGCAGATTGATGGTAAAAACATGATTCAGCCTATCATGCAATATGGCATAAAAATGATTTCTATTGGCTTCCTAACGCCTGCGGATAGTGCAGTGGTATGGCGTGGGCCAATGGCTAGCCAGGCTCTAAGACAATTTTTAGGCGAATGCAATTGGGGTGAGTTAGATTATCTATTAATTGACTTACCACCAGGCACTTCAGATATTCATTTAACCTTGGTTCAAAATATTCCTGTAACGGGTGCCGTAATAGTAACTACTCCACAAAAGGTGGCCACGGCCGATGCAACAAAAGGTTTGGCATTTTTTCGTCAGCAGCAAATCAACGTACCTATTTTAGGAATTGTTGAAAATATGGCCTACTTTACACCAGAAGAACTCCCTGATAATAAATACTTTATATTTGGCAAGGATGGAGGAAAAGCATTGGCTGAAAAGTTTGATGTACCGCTTTTAGGCCAAATCCCTTTGGTACAGAGTATACGTGAAGCAGGCGATTTTGGTAAGCCAGCTGTAATGAATGAAGGAATAGTGGCTGAGGCATTTAAGAATACTGCCGAAGCTTTGGCACAGCAAGTGGCCATCAGAAATGCCAATCAAGAAAAAACACAAATTGTGGAAATGGTACGTTAACAAAATATTTTCACCGGAAAAACTCAATAAAATGGAGAATCATTCACTTTTTACAAAAATTAACGCTGCCCTTGAGGGTATTAGGCCTTACCTATTGGCCGATGGTGGCAATGTGAAAATACTGGAAATAACTCCTGATAATATTGTGAAAATTGAGTTTGAAGGAGCCTGTGTTTCCTGTAATATGTCGGTGATGACTTTTAGGGGGGGCATAGAAGACGCCATTTTGAAAGCAGTTCCAGAAGTAAAAAAAGTGATTGCGGTAAATATGCCAGTTCTACAGTAATCAAAACTCACAACTAATAATTAAACTATAAACAATGCGTATCGGTATTTTTTTTGGTGGCCCTGCCCGTGAGCGTGAAATATCTTATTCTGGCGGTAAAACAGCCCTAGAAAATATTGACAAATCACTTTTTGAGCCTGTTCCTGTTTTTGTGGACTGCTGTGGAAATTTTATTCTATTGAATCCCGAAAACATTTATAAATCATCCATTAGAGAGTTTTATCCTCCTCAGGAATACCAGCCTGCGGGTTATTCAGTATATGTGGAATCTTTGGGCAAACTATCTGATAATGAATGGGATACATTGATTGCTAAAGTTGGGAAAAAGATTACACCAGATCAATTTCACCAATATTTCGAATTTGCTTTTTTGGCTATGCATGGCCCTGGAGCTGAGGATGGAAGTATTCAAGGGCTTTTGGAATGGTATTCAATTCCCTATTCTGGCCCAGGAATTTTAGGCTCAGGCGTGGGTATTGATAAAATTGCCCAAAATGATATGCTTAAGCTAGCGGTTGGGTTAGATAAAAAAGTGGCCACCCTTACTAAAAATGACTGGGACTCAAAGTCTCATATTTCACTTTTCGAAAAGGTAAAAGCTGAAGTAGGACTTCCTTTTGTGGTAAAAGCCCCTCATCAAGGATCGTCGATTGGAGTTGCGTTTGTGAAAAAGGATGAGCTTTCTGATTTTGAAAAGGCTGTAGGCCAATGTCTATTTATCAAAGAAGTTACAGCAGCCGAATGGAAAAGTTTGGACAGTGAAGGCAAACAAAAATTTATACAAAGTATTGTCAATTTAGATGAGGGGATTGGCTTTCCTCTTTCCATCGAAAATGAGGTTTTCTTTGACCCAATTAAGCTCTATGAGTCACTAGAAAATCTATTATCCAGCCAAGAAACTGTTGAGTTGGTATCCACCAATCGAGAAGATGCTGTACTTTTTGAAAGCTTTGTATATGGTCAGGAATTTAGTTGTGGGGTAATTCAAACCCCTGATTGTAAGGCGGTTGCTCTTCCTCCAACTGAAATTGTTAAAGTGGTAGAAGTGTTTGATTTTAATTCAAAATACAAACCTGGCGCCACTCGAAAAAAATTGCCGATTGATACCAGTCTTGAAAATAATATTGCTGTTCAAAAAGCTGTCAAATCAGCTTTTGAAAAACTTGGATTTGGGGTCTGCACTCGAATCGATGGATTTCTTACAGAAGATGGAACCGTTGTTTTGCATGACCCTAATACCATACCTGGCATGTCACCCACCTCACTCATTTTCAAACAAATGGCAGAGATTGGGCTTAATGTGACTGATGCGATCACCTATTTTATACGCCAAAGTATTCGTGAGCGCATTCGTACTGGCAAAACGACTTTCAAATTCAATAAATTATTAACAAAATTGGATTTGGCAATTGCCGAAAGAAAAGAAAATCTTAAAAATAGAAATAAAATTTCGGTTGTATTTGGTGGAGAATCACTTGAAAAATTAGAGGAGAATTATGCAAAAGCCAGAAAAGAATTTGGCAGATTATCAGCCTCGACAGACTCATTACCAATACCTTATTTACTATATGGGGGCAAAACTTATCAACTTCCGACTCAATTGATGTTCAAAGATTTTGCAGAAGATTTATTAAAATTGATAGAGGCCCCCGTTCATTCATTAATTGCAATAACTCGTGAAAATGCCAAATCAATCACCAATCATTTTGTCGGGCAGGTTGACTTTGAAGTAAGAGAGCTCCAATTATTAGAAGATGAAAATACAATCAAATTTGCCTAAAAGTTAAAATCGCTTTTATTTTCAAGCGGCATAAAAAAAACCGCTCCCAAATTAATTGAGAGCGGGTTTTTTATATGATTTCAGTTAAAAGAGTAGAAATCTGAATTTAGCTTACTCAGCTACAACCTCAAATTTCACTTCTTTTTTCACTTCTTTGTGCAAGTCAACCATGGCAATATACTCACCTAATACTTTTACTTCTTTAGGAAGTAAGATCTTCTTGCGGTCTACATCAAATCCTTTGGCTTTCAAAGCATCAGAAATTTGAGTATTTGTTACCTTTCCGAAAATACGAGTACCTTCACCTACTTTTGCTCCAATTTGAAGAACAAGTTCACCAATACCTTCAGCAATTGCTTCAGCGGCAGTTTTTAGTTTTTCAGCTTTATGGGCAGCTTGTTTAATGTTTTCTTGCATTACTTTGATTGTACTCTTGGTTGCCAAAGTAGCAAATCCTTGAGGAATCAAGTAATTATTGCCATAACCTGGCTTCACCGAGATAATCTCGTTTTTGTAGCCCAAGCCAGCAATGTCTTGTTTTAATATTATATCCATTATCTTATTTGATAAAAAATTTCTTAAATATATTTTAATTTGCTCCTTAAATTACCCAGCAGGGCTGAAGGCTTTTATTTTAAACCATCTGCTACAAATGGCATAATGGCCAAATGACGTGCTCTTTTGATGGCTTGACCCACTTTCCCTTGGTATTTTTGAGAGGTACCAGTTAAACGGCGAGGCAATATTCTACCTTGCTCATTCACTAATTTCAAAAGGAAATTAGGATCTTTAAAATCGATATATTTGATGCCTGATTTTTTGAAACGGCAGTACTTTTTGCGATTTTGATTCTTGTCAACAGGTTCGTTAACAAGAGTAGTCATGTGATTTTTGTTCGGTTTCATGCTTTTGTCTGTTTTAAGAGGCTGCATGGAATACCCTAAGGTATTTCATTAAGCTTCAGGGGTTACGGTTTCAACTTTTTTACCTACTAAACCTTTTCTTTTTTTCTCATTGTAAGCAATTGCATGCTTGTCAAGTGCTACAGTTAAGAAACGAAGGATACGCTCATCACGCTTGTACTCTACCTCAAGGGTAGCAATCAAGGTTGGTGGTGCTTTGAACTCGAATACCTGATAAAAACCAGTGCTTTTGTTTTGAATCTGGTAAGCCAACTTGCGTAAGCCCATATCATAGGCATGTACAATTTCGGCCCCACCTTCAGTCAAAATAGCTTTAAATTTGGCGACAGCGTCCTTCGTCTGATCTTCAGACAAAACGGGAGTTACAATGAACACCGTCTCATAGTTATTTAATTGCATATTAAATAATGGGTTAAAAAATGATTGATAAAACTGCAAGCAACTTACCCACAGCCCAACTATAAAAAAAATTGGAGTGCAAAGATACTGCTTTTTGGTTTAAAAGTAAAACCTATGGTTAAAAATTATTCCAAATTGAAGAGATTTTGAGATATAAATGGCTCGATATCAATCTCTAGCCGTAAAATTCATGTTTAGCACAGTCATTGGTAAAATTTTTTGGTTAGAAATTGATTTTAATAGTTGAATAAAAAATCAAAAAAAAAGAGTCCCCAAAAGGAAACTCTGTTAAAAAATCTAAACTTACAATATTGAAAGATTATAGTTTGATAATCTTTTTAATTTGACTTCTGTTTTTGTCGCTGTATTTAATGAAATAGGTCCCCTGTGGAAGATGGCTCATATCGATTTCTGTTTTAGCCTCATTAACCAAAAATTTATTCATGCTTTTTCCCGTAACATCCAAAATATTGATGGTAGAGCTATTGGCATTTTTTGCAATAATTTCTAAATTCAAAACATTTTTGACTGGATTTGGATAGGCATCAAAAGTAGTTTCAGTTTTCATACTTGTCGCTACAATTTGTGAATATGAAAATTTCCCAGATAATTCCATCATTTTTAATCTATAGTAATTCATTCCAAAAGAAGCATTTACATCATTAAAATGATAATCATTATTTTCAGTTTTCGAAGGAACCGAGGCTATTTTTTCAAAATGCCTTGCATCAGCACTTCTCTCTAATTCAAAGAAATCTCCATTATTGGCGGAGGCACTGGTCCAATCAAGGCTATTAATTTCTCCATCATTGCGCACAGAAAATTTGGTAAGTTTGATGGCCAATGCTTGGCATTGTGCCAAAACTGAAACTGGATTTGTATTGAGATTAATCGCACCTGCTTTGGTAAGTCCTCTACCATTGAGAGTGGCTCCGACTAATAGTGAGATGGCGCCGTTAGAAACTATAGTACCCACAAATTCAGAGGTGGTTCCCAGCTCTGTTGCCCCATTTACTTGCCAAAAAACATTCTCACTACAGGCTCCATTGATCAATAAAACTTTAGAAATAGCAGAAGTACTTAATGCACCATCAATTTGAATAATAAATAAGGCTCCTGGATTGTTTTGACCATTTAAAATCAAATCTCCAGATAATCCAATGGCCGAGCCAATACAATAGATATTAGGGGTAAGGATTTGGCCACCTCCCAAATTAGCCACTAATGTTTGTCCGCAGATTAGACCACCAAAATAATCATAAGCTGCTGTTACATCTACAGATGCTTGCAAGGTTACAGCATTCTCAACTACAATAAGTCCGTTTACCGTACCTGGTGGAAAGCCAGCCATAGGACCGGCATTGGTTCCAATATCGCCCGTTACCATGGTGGGTCCTAAATTTGTAAATGCTCCTACACTGGTAAAAAGAGCAAAATTGGCAGCTGTACCCAACTGGATAGTCTGAGCAAAAACAGCTTTTGGCATTATCAACATTACAAATGCAGAGAACACACTTAGTAGAATTTTTTTCATTTTTTTTGGTATTGTTTGGTTTATTGAATAATAATACCAAAAGTAATTATGTATACTATTGTATACATTACATAATTATGTAAATATTTTATATAATTCACACATATTTCTATTCAGTCTTTTAAGAGTTTTTTTACAAATTTTCATTACGCATTTATGATGTCTCTTGTTAGCGCTCCCTAACAACTAATCCGAAATATTTGCAAATAGAAAAAGTCACTGGTTTAAATAATCTTGAAAATTTTTCAAATAATATTTGCGAAACCAAAAAGTTGCATATATATTTGCAACCGATTAGTTTCATATTTAAAAATGAGAAAATTAAAATTACAGATTCAAATGACCGTAGATGGCTTCATTTCTGGCCCAAATGGAGAAATGGATTGGATGAATTTAGACTGGTCGGCCGACCTAATAGAATATGTTACAGAAATTACCAATCCTGTTGACGCCATTCTACTGGGAAGAATTCTTGCACAAGGGTTCATTCCTTATTGGACAGATGCTTTTAATAAACCCAAGCCAGAGGAGGGTTCCAAAAAAATGGTGGAGACGTCGAAAGTTGTATTTTCGAAAACCTTAACAAGCTCGGAATGGGCCAATACCATTTTGGCAAATGGCGAATTAGCAAAAGAAATTAATAGCTTGAAAATGCAAAAGGGAAGCGATATGATTGTTTATGGGGGAGGCAAATTCGTTTCATCATTAATCAAAGAAAAATTAATAGACGAACTCCATCTCTTTATAAACCCAGTTATCATTGGAAAAGGAATGCCAATTTTTCAAAAAGTTTTAGAAAAGCAAACCCTCACTTTATTGAACTCCAAACAATTTGACTGTGGAATTATTGTATTAACCTACCAACCAATATAAAATGAGAAGAGACGTTTTTCAAGCCATTGCAGACCCCACAAGAAGGGCCATTATTTTATTGATTGCCGTGCAAGCGATGACACCCAATGCTATTGCTGAACACTTTGATACCACCAGACAGGCAGTTTCAAAACACTTACGTATATTAACTGAGTGCCAATTGGTAAAACAAGAACACAATGGAAGAGAAATTTACTATCAACTGGAAGCTACCAAAATGAAAGAAATTGACCATTGGCTTGAACAATTTAAGAAATTATGGGAAAGCCGCTTTAACGAACTTGACAAAGTATTATTAACACTCCAAAATGATAAAAAATGAGCATTAATCTAGCATTTGATTTTTCTGTTGACAAGAAAAACAATACAATTACAGTTAAAAGAGAATTTGCAGCAGCAATTTCTTTAGTTTGGGACGCTTATACCAGAAGCGAAATTCTTGACCTCTGGTGGGCACCAAAACCTTGGAAAGCGAGAACAAAATCAATGGACTTTAGAGAGGGTGGGCACTGGCATTATGCCATGGTAGGGCCGGCTGGGGAAGAGCATTGGGCTTGGGCCGATTATAAAAACATTCAATCCAAATTGAGTTTCACTGGATTGGATGCTTTTGCAGACGCCGAGGGCAACATCAATCAAGAGCTCCCTCAGTCGAGATGGGATGCATCATTTACAGACAAAGGTTCAATCACACTTGTGGAACTTTATATTACCTATCCAGATTTAGCTCAATTGGAAGCAACTATCCAAATGGGCTTTAAAGAGGGTCTATCGATGGCTATGGAGGGTCTGGACGAGCTTTTGGTTTCTCTCAAAAAATAAAATCAAAAAAATACCTCCACGTTTCTCAGCTTGGAGGTATCAATTACATAAGGCCAGCAGATTTTTTTAGGCAACAGCAACCTTCTTTTTCTTCGCAAAAGCTTCCCAGCCAAAAGCTACTCCTAAACTTAAAGCTAATGTAATCCACATAATAGCCATTGGCCAATTAAGGAGTATTCCTAAGCCAGTTACTACTACATTGGACATAGCTAATGGGATAAGCATTGTCCAGCCAAGGTTCATTAATTGGTCATATCGGAACCTCGGGATGGTCCAGCGTACCCACATAAAAAAGAAAATGAAAAATAAGGCTTTGCCAAATACAGCAGCAATACCTAAAATATTAGCAATATTGGCGCCCCAATTGGCCTCAACCCAACTAAAACCAGGATAATCATACCCGCCAAAATAGAGAGTGGCCATTACCGCTCCTGAAATAAACATATTGATATATTCTGAAAATAAGTAGAACCCCAATTTCATAGAAGAATACTCGGTATGATAGCCTCCGATTAGTTCTGTTTCGCATTCTGGTAAATCAAAGGGGGTACGATTACATTCAGCAAAAGCACAAACCAGAAAAATAATAAACCCAATAGGTTGGTATAGGATATTCCAATGACCATTTTGTTGTACTTCAACAATTGCTTTGGTTGAAAGCGAGCCTGTAAACATTAATATGGCAATAATTGAAAGGCCCATGGCCAACTCATATGAAATGTTTTGTGAGGCTGCTCTAATAGCGCCAATCAGTGAATACTTATTGTTTGACGCCCAACCACCAATGAGCACACCGTATACTCCTAATGACACAATTCCAAATACCCAAAGGATACCAATGTTCACTTCAATACCCTGTAAATCAATGGTTTGACCAAACACAGTTAATTTATCACCCCAAGGTATAACGGCGGAAGTCATTAATGCAGTGAGCATGGATAGACAGGGACCAGCAATAAAAAGCCATTTATTAGCTTGTGAAGGAATAAAATCTTCTTTCATGAACATTTTCACGGCATCAGCCAAAGGTTGCAATATACCAAATGGACCTGCACGATCTGGGCCAATTCTATCCTGCATAAAAGCGGCAACTTTGCGCTCGGCATAAGTGCTATAAGTGGCTATCAATAGGGTAATTCCAAAAACTATCAGAATAATAATTGCCTTGCCTATGAATAATGAAGAGGTAAATTCCATATTTTGATTTACTATTTATTCGCAGAAACCTACGAGAATTAAATTTATTAGTGCCTATTCTCCCACTCCTAGGGCTTTGCTTGTTTCCAAAAATGAGCGGTCACGGTCGTCTTCAATCAGTTTGTATTGCTCAGCAGCCTGCTTTAATGGATAAGTAGGTACAATGGTATTTTTTGTATATTTGTTAGCCGATATTACCGAATTTCTATAGATTTTGCTTGGACCTTCAATAGTCCAATCGCTTGTGCGTTTTTTCTCAAAACGGCAGTCGTTACAAATAAATGATAATACTTCACCCCATTGATTTTTGCGAGCTGTTACTCTAATTACCTCATCTCCACGATACCACAATTGAACCTCGCCACTACATTTGCCACAATCACAATGGGCATCCACAGGTTTGGTAAACCAAACACGGTTTTTGAAACGATAAGTTTTATCAGTTAGAGCACCTACTGGGCATACATCTATAATATTTCCAGAGAAATCGTTGTCAATGGCCTTTTCAATATATGTGCTGATTTCGGCATGGTCACCCCTGCCCAATACTCCATGTACTCTTCCTTCGGTGATCTGATCGGCAGTATACACACAGCGATAACAGAGAATACAGCGATTCATGTGCAATTGTATTTTATCCCCCAGATCTTGTGGTTCAAAAGTATTGCGCTCCTCTACAGTTCGAGTTGAAGAGACCCCATGTTCGAACGAAAAATCTTGCAAATGACATTCTCCAGCCTGATCGCAAACAGGGCAATCTAAAGGATGGTTCAGTAATAGGAATTCAACGATTCCTTTTCTGGTTTCTAAAACTTGTTCATTAATTGTATTTTCCACTACCATCCCTTCCTGTACCTGTGTAATACATGAAGGTACGAGTTTAGGCATTGGTCTAGGATCTTTTTCAGAGCCTGCTGTCACTTTTACCAAACAGCCACGGCATTTGCCACCAGATGCCTTTAATGGCTCATAATAGCACATTGCAGGCGGTGCAACTTGAGGGCCAATTTGACGGGCAGCATTCATAATGGTTGTGCCTGGCTCTACCTCGACTATTATATTGTCAATAGTTACCTTCATTTTTGATTAATTTATTTTCAAACAAGATATGCTTCTTTGTTTAATTCAAATTCTAAAATTTTATCTAATATTTGTGGCCCACGAACAGATATATCATGAGCCCAGGCTTTTTCGTAAAATATTTTACCCTTTTCCTCTCTTTTTCCTTTATCCTCAATTAAATCCAAAAGAATCGTACTCGCTTTTTGAGTATCTAGATAGGGTGCGATCAGTTCTTGTTCCTCTCCCACAAAATCAACCGCCCCACCCGATTTATCAAAACATACCATCGGAATCTTGTTCAAACCGGCCTCAATCATCACTAATGGATAGGGATCTTCTCGAGACGACATAAAAAATAAATCAAAGCATGCAGTATATTCAATAATATCAACAGACGATTCTATTAAATGCACTTTATTTTGTATACCCATTCGATCCAAATCATATTTCAAATGGGTATACTCTACACTTTTTTTGGATATTCCTACCCAAATAAAATGAACATCTTTTGTGGTTGTTTTTAGCACTTGTAAAGCAGTATTGATAAAAATATCTACCCCTTTACGCCACTCAATCAGGCCACAGCCTCCCACAATTATCGCTTTATCTGATATATTCAGTCCTTCTTTTACTTTTATTTTGTCCACCGATTTGTATTCATTTTCCATATCATTGCAATTGATATAGGAAGGAAATACCTGAATCTTTTCAAGAGGCACTTTGTGTTTATCAACCAAATTTTCTAAAACGGCCTTCGACCCTGTGAGTATAAAAGCGGAATTAGATAATTGATATTTTAAGTTGTCAGGTTTTGAATAAGTATTGATTGATTTCTCCATTTCATGGCAATAAATCATAAATGGTTTATTCAAATAATTTAATTTATGTAAAATATCGCCATTTGCAATTGTATTTGAAAAAATCAAATCGGGATTAAAGGCTTCAATTTTTTTATAAATTAATGGTTTCCCATTTTTATTCCCTGATAAGAAAGGCTCAAGTCTAGAAACTCTGGCAATCTTCTGAAAATAACCATCAGGCAAGTTATTATCCGTTGACTCATCCCAAAAAATCAAGTCAGTTACTTTCCTAAACTGATCCTCCAGCCCACCACCACTCCCTAGCAAAAGAGTAGTTTTAATCGTTTTAATACCTTTCAAATACGAAAGCAGATGCAATAATAAATATTGTGCTCCTGCAAAATTGGCATCATGCCCAATGAAAAGTATTTTTTTTTGCATTTACTTACTTTCTAAAATAATTGCGCTTTAGTCTCGCTTCACCAAGCATTTTAATTACTCCAACTGGCTCCAGCTCGCATAAAAACTGCCCCAGGTTGGGTAGCTTTTTCAGGCTGTTGTATATGCCATTCAAACTCATCTCGGAAATGTCTGATGGCCGCAGCAACAGGCCAAGCGGCTGCATCGCCCAATGGACAAATAGTATTTCCTTCTATCTTTTTGGCCACATCCAAAAGCAAATCAACATCATTTGCATTGCCTTTTCCATGTTCAATCCTATGAATCACTTTGTCCATCCATCCTGTGCCTTCCCGGCATGGTGAGCATTGCCCACACGACTCATGATGATAAAATTTGGCGAAAGTCAAGGTATTTTGGACAATGCAGGTTGTCTGATCCATCACAATAAAACCACCTGAACCCATCATCGTACCTGTTGCAAAACCTCCATCGGAAAGTGACTCATAAGTCATTAATCTTTTTTCACCTGCAGCAGTAGTTAATAATAATTCAGCTGGCAATATGGGTACTGACGAACCGCCAGCCACACAAGCTTTTAATTTATAACCTGATTTCATCCCTCCGCACCATTCGTCCGCAAAAATAAAATCCTCCACAGTAATACCCATTGGTATTTCGTAAACACCAGGTTTATTCAATTGGCCAGAGGAAGAAATCAACTTTGTGCCCGTACTTTTACCGATTCCGATTTTAGCATATTCCTCTCCCCCATTATTAATTATCCAGCTAACTGCCGAAATAGTCTCCACATTATTTACCACAGTTGGGCATTGCCAAAGGCCTTTCACAGCTGGGAATGGTGGTTTATTTCGAGGATTTCCTCTTTTTCCTTCTAATGATTCTAAAAGCGCCGTTTCTTCTCCACAAATATAGGCTCCGCCACCAGGTTGTACAAAAAGGTCCAAATCATAACCTGAACCCATTATATTTTTACCCAAATAGCCTTTAGCATAAGCCTCTTGAATGGCTTTTTCTAAAATATGAATTACATACATCAACTCGCCACGCACATAAATATAGGAGGTATTTGCTCCTAATGCATAGCTGCTCACAATCATTCCCTCAATCAATGTATGCGGGCTTTTCCACATCAAATAATGATCTTTGAATGTGCCCGGTTCGCTTTCATCCGCATTGCAAACTAGGTAACGAGGCACACCCTCAGGCTTGGCCAAAAAACTCCATTTCATTCCCATTGGAAAGCCGGCACCCCCACGACCACGAATACCAGATTTTTTTACTTCATCGGTTACTTCATCGGGTGTCATTTTTTTCAAAGCCTTTTCAACTGCCTGATACCCACCCTTTTGTTTGAAAACATCGATGGTCTCAATGCCCGGCACTAAAATATGTTCTGTAAGTATTTTCATAGCCCCTAGCCCCCTCGGGGGAATTCGAGATAAGTTTTAATTCCAAGGTCTGAGGCACACAAACCTTTTTTTTATTGTTTTATGTGTTCTGCGTGCCACAGACCACGGTTATAATTTAATTAGCCAAAATTCCCCCATCGGGGGTTAGGGGGCTATTACTTCGATAATCCTTCAATTATTTCATCCACTTTTTCATTCGTTAAATTCATATAAAATTTTTCACGAATGGCAAAAACTGGCCCCCAACCACATGCTGCCAAACACTCAACTTGTTTCAAGGTAAACTTGCCATCAGCAGTTGTTTCACCTGTATTTATGCCTAATTTATTTTTAATATGACTATAAACATCCACACCGCCCATTACACAGCATGGCCCTGTGCGGCAGTATTCAATTACATGCTCACCCACCGGTTCCAAATGAAACATGGTGTAAAAAGTAGCTACTTCATAAACTTCTATTGGCTTTATATTCAATAAGCTCGCCACATAATCCATCACCTCGGGGCTTACCCATCGCCACTCGGCCTGCGCCAAATGTAGGATAGGCAACAAGGCTGATTTTTGTTTTCCTTCCGGGTATCTTTTGATTATTTGGTGAACCAAATCGAGGGTATCAGCTGGAAATTGTGGCCCCCCTGCCCCTAGTGGGGGAGTACTTGGCTGGAATATATTATTTTTTGTTGTACTCATTTTATGGAAAATAGATTAATCCAATCCTAACCTTTATATTTTTATTTATTTATACCGTGTTCAGCGTCCTTACTGATCACTCTCAATATTTGTAAAAATGTCTACTTTCACCACAGTTTGGCCAGTGAGGACACTGGACATGGGAAAGAAATTTTAATATACTTATAACTCATCGTCTATAACTCATCACTCCTAAACGTCCAACTCTCCTGCAATTACATTCATGCTCGACATGGTAACAATCGCATCAGACAAAGTGCTTCCTTTAATCATTTCTGGGAATGCCTGATAATAGATAAAACTTGGTCTACGGAACTTCAATCTATATGGAGTGCGGCCCCCGTCTGATACTAAATAGAAGCCCAATTCGCCATTACCTCCCTCCACTGAATGGTAAACTTCCCCAATAGGTGCATCGATTTCACCCATTACAATTTTGAAATGGTAAATCAACGCCTCCATATTATGGTAAACATCTTCTTTTTGGGGTAAATAATAATGGGGAGCATCGGCATGATAAGGACCTTCGGGAAGGTTATTTAAAGCCTGCTCAATAATTTTTAAACTTTGCCACATCTCTTCGCCCCGCACTAAAAACCGATCGTAAGTATCTCCTTTTGTACCAACAGGTATTTCAAAATCAAAATCCTGGTAGGAGGAATATGGATTCATGGCACGAACATCATAATCCACACCCGTGGCTCGTAAGTTTGGCCCAGTGAAGCCATAGTTTAAAGCTCTTTCCGCAGATATTATGCCAACATCTTTGGTACGATCAATGAATATTCTATTTCTTTTTACTAAACCTTCAAACTCTAACCATGCTTTTGGGAAATCAGCAATCACGACCTTTATTTTGCGAATGGCTTCAGGCGATAAATCACGTTCCATACCGCCAAATCGACCCATATTGGTAGTTAATCGAGCACCACACATTTCCTCGTAAATCTCGTAAATGTGTTCACGCCATTGCATTACATACAAAAAGCCGGTTAAAGCTCCTGTATCAACCGCTAAAATTGAGTTGCAAATTATGTGATCAGCCATACGAGCCAACTCCATCATGATAACACGAATATATTGCGCACGTTTGGGGACCTCAATACCTAATAATTTTTCGACCGTCAAATGCCAACCCATATTATTGATGGGCGAGCTACAATAATTCATACGATCTGTAAGAGTAGTGATTTGATAGAATGGACGTCGTTCGGCAATTTTTTCAAAAGCCCGATGAATATATCCGACTGTTTGTTCCGCATCGACAATAGTTTCGCCATCCATTGTGAGGATATTCTCAAAAATACCATGTGTAGCAGGGTGAGTAGGGCCTAAGTTTAGGGTGGTCAGCTCATTTACATAAGTGATATTTTCTTTGCTTGCCTTTTCAATTCCGATGTTCGGATTGGCCAATATTGCTGTTTCCATAGCCTCACAGCGGCGAACCGCCTACCCCCGGTGGGGGAATTAGTTTACATTAATTTATTTACTTAAAACTCTTTGCCTCCTTGCCTATTGCCTATTTAAAATTCTTATCTTCCAAACAAGGCATCTATTTTGTCATTCCGAGTCGCATCTTCCAAAGGATATTCTTTACGAAGAGGGTGATAATCCATGTCGTCAGTATTCAAAATTCTTTTTAAATTTGGATGCCCTTTAAATATTATTCCATAAAAATCAAATGCTTCTCGCTCCATCCAGTTAGCTGCTGCAAAAATACTCGTGATAGTGGGTACAATTGGACTGGCAATAGGAACAAAAAGCTTGATAATCAATCTTTTATTGTTTTCCAAACTATGTAAATGATAAATCACCCCTAGTTCTTTTCCTTCTGCATCTGGGAAATGAATACCTGCCAAATCCGTTAAAAACTGAAATTTAAAAATTGGATGCTGATATAAATAAATCAATATATCCACAATATCTTCAGAATTGGTGGTAATATTGATCAAGTCATAGTTTTCAACCCCATCGAAGATTTTGCTTTCGCCAAATTTGGCTAATAAATCTTTTAATATTTCTTCGTTTGTCATAACCCACTGTCCCCTTGTGGGGGAATTTTAAACCCCCTGACCCCGGATGGGGAATATTTTCGGAGTATTAGTTATTAAATATTAGTTATTTTCCATCTAGGTCCCTTCTTTGGGCTAGGGTTTTTCTATTCAATCCCATAAGATTCCATAAGTGCCTGATATTCTGGCATATTACGTCGTCTTAACGATTCATTTTTTGCTAATTCTTGAATTTGCATAAAACCATCCAAAATTTGTTCTGGTCGTGGTGGGCAACCTGGTACATATACATCCACTGGAATTACCCTATCAATCCCTTGCAGTACAGAATAGGTATCAAAAATTCCTCCTGAACATGCACATGCACCAACCGAAAGCACCCAACGAGGCTCCGCCATTTGCAAATAAACTTGCTTCAAAACGGGCCCCATTTTTTTAGAAATAGTACCCATTACCATTAAAATATCGGCTTGGCGGGCTGAAAAACTCATTCGCTCAGAACCAAAACGTGAGATATCGTAATGAGAACCAGCTGTGGCCATAAATTCAATGCCACAACAAGAGGTTGCGAAAGGCAACGGCCAAAGAGAATTGGCACGTGCTAAACCTACGATATCCTCTAATTTAGCTGCAAAAAAACCTTGGCCTTCAAGGCCAGGGGGAGGTGCAACAGTCTTTATTTTTTCTTCAACCATTTTATAGATGTTAGATATTAGATGTTAGATGTTAGATGTTAGATTTTGAAAGTCTGAAATTCTCTTTTTTATTTGAGCTTCTTTAGAAATTTCAGGCTTTAAATTTGAAAATCAACAAATTCTAAATCTTATAATATTTTGATAATCAATCACTTACTTTATTTTAAATTCAATCTAATTTCAATCGCAATGCTTAATTTCAAACATCTAAAATCGAACATCGATATCTATTTCTCCCACTTCAACACTCCTTTTTTGATTACGTAAATAAAGCCAAGCAATAATAGTCCCATAAAAATAATCATTTCAACAAAACCTAGCCAGCCTAAACTTTTAAAATTTACCGCCCAAGGATACATAAAAATAATTTCCACATCAAATAGTACAAATAATATGGCCACCAAGAAATATTTTACGGAAATGGGAGTTCTCGCATCCCCAACAGATTCGATACCGCATTCAAAAGCTTCATCTTTTAGTTTGCTATGGCGTTTAGGGCCTAAATTATGAGTAGCCAGCATGGTAGCTACAATAAAACCTACAGCCGCTAAAAGCTGTACAATTATAGGCAAATAGTCAGAAGGTAAACTGTTGATATTCATTATTTAAGGGAAATATAAATCCTAATTGAAAAGGACTAAATTGATTCAACTTTTTATTATAAAATCAATCAAAAAAAAAGTTCTTTTTTCAGAAAACAAAGTTAGGGAAAAAATCGAAAAAGGGTAATAAAATCTGCATTTTTAACCCTAAAAATGGCCTAAATGTTTCATAAAAGATTATTTCGCTTTCACTAGAAATCAATCCTCAGGGTAAGGTATATGGATGAAGCCAGCAAAGCTCTGGTCCATCACAAAAAGGCAACAAAACTCATCTATTTCTTTATAATTCGCTTTAAATGAATCAATTGCGTCAATAGAAATGATTTCTCTCTGCACAAATTCTTCTAACATGGAAGCATAATAGTTCCAGAGATTATCATTTATCTCCATCTGTGCTATGAGTAATGAGCCAATAGGGAGTATGTTTTTTGAAACTGCAAAAATTGGGAAATCAGAAAAGCCACGCCTTTTTATTTGATAGGCCGCTTCCTTAAGTGAATCGCTAACTAAAGCGAAATCAGTAGAGATTTCACCCAAATATTTGCCATCAAGTCCTGGCGAATTAGGTGCATTTGAAAGAGATTCAGCTTCTTCTAACATATTCAAACAGTCCCGAGCCCCAGATATTGGGATTTAAGGGTATTTAGTTTTTTAAATTTATTATTTGCATAGAACCATTAAAATCTTGCTGCCATTAAAAGACTCAAATCCTTATACCTCATTCCAAAATTTTGAGCAATCGTCAAGTTTGTGAGACTCCCTTTATAGGAATAGACTCCTTTCATAAAGTCCTTATCCACAAAAATCATTTCTTCAATACCACCTAATGTGCCTGATTTTAACAAGAAAGGGGTAAAAATATTAGATAAAGCCACACTAGCGGTCGCCGATACCCGAGAAGCAATATTAGGAACGCAATAATGGATAACCCCTTGATACTTATAAACTGGATCTTTATGATTGGTCATTCTAGAAGTTTCGAAGCAACCACCCTGATCAATACAAACATCAATTACCACTGAGTTTTCCTGCATGCTGCTAATCATCTCTTCAGTAACCACACAAGGGCTACGGCCATCATGACCACGCAGGGCGCCAATCACCACATCGGCTCGTCGAATCGCATCGCTCAAAGTATCTGAATCAATAATAGAGGTATAAATATTAGGGCCAATCGCATATTTGATTCGTTGTAATCGATATACTTCCCGGTCAAATATTTTTATTTCGGCTCCTAGCCCCATGGCTGCACGTGCCGAATATTCAGCGACTGTACCTGCTCCTAAAATTACCACTTTGGTGGGTGGCACACCTGTAATACCTCCTAAAATAATGCCTTTACCATTGTTGACACTGCTCAAATATTCAGCGGCAATTAACATAACAGTACTGCCAGCAATCTCACTCATTGCTCTGGTTACTGGCAAGCCTCCATCTTTATCTTGAATGAGCTCAAAGCCAATACCTGTAATTTTAAGTTCGTTGAGTTTTCGAAAATATTGCTCACTTCTGCTGGGCAAATGAAGTGCTGATATTACAGTCGATCCTTCTTTAACTAACTCAAATTCAGCCTCTTGCAATGGTTCTATTTTCACAATCAAGTCTGCTTGATACAATTCTTTGGCTGAATACACTATTTGTGCACCGGCTTCTGAATAATCGCTATCAGTAAAGTTGGCATTGAGCCCAGCACCCGCTTCTAGTAAAACCTCATGACCATTTCTAACAATTAAAGCTACCGAATCGGGGGTGAGAGCAATCCTGTTTTCCTGAGAAGAAATTTCTTTTGGCAAGCCAATAAATAAGCTTTTATTTGACTTCAAAACAGTGGCTACCTGCTCTTGAGGGTATAAACCAGTTTGTTGCAAAACCTCACGGAAGCCAATTTTTTGAGCCATAAAAATGATATTAAGGGATACCTTTCAATATAATTTTGAGAAGACTTCCTGAACCAGAAAGATAAGATTATCCAAATTTCTCTGCCAAAATTTCTCTTGAACCATCTTCCAAAACATTCAAATTTAGCATTAAATATTTACTAGGCCAAAGATTTGGTATCATTGAGGGCCATTCGCACAAACAAATATTTCCAGAATCGAAATATTCATCCACACCATAATCGAGCGCTTCAATTTCAGATTTTAACCTATAAAAATCGAAATGGTAAATTGTTTGGCCATTTTCTGTAAGGTACTCATTTACAAGAGAATAGGTAGGACTCCCTGTTGATTCATTCACTCCAAGTTCCTTTACAATGGCTTGAATAAGAGTGGTTTTTCCGGCAGCCATAGAGCCTTCAAATAGCCAGATTTTAGTTTCGCCAGCAAATTGTATTATTTGCTGAGCCGTCGAGGGAAGATCTTTTAAATTGTATAATTCTAATTTCATAATAAAATTTCCCCACCTAGGGTTAGGGGCTGTTAATCCACCTCTATCAAATCCTTTTCACCCACTTGTTGCCTCCACATGGCATAATAAAGACCTTTGAAATCCAACAATTCATTATGGCTCCCCTGCTCTACAATTTTGCCCTTTTCCAAAACAAAAATCGAGTCCGCATGCATTACTGTACTTAAGCGATGGGCAATTAAAATAGTGATATGAGTGTTCCCCGCTGAAATCTCACGAATTGTTTCACTGATTTCCTCTTCAGTAAGTGAGTCCAATGAGGAAGTAGCCTCATCGAAAACCAATAAATTCGGATTTCGAAGCAATGCTCGGGCAATGGACAGTCGTTGCTTTTCACCACCTGATACTTTTACGCCCCCTTCACCCAAAACCGTATCTAGTCCTTTTTCAGCACGATCCAAAATACTTTGGCAAGCCGCCTTTTTTAATACATCCAAACATTGGTCGTCGGTTGCAGTGGGGTTTACAAAAAGTAAATTTTCTCTAATAGTTCCTGAAAAAAGTTGTGTGTCCTGTGTCACGAAGCCAATCCGCTCTCTTAACTGATCAAAGTCAATTTCAGATCCTTTATGCCCGTTGAATACAACCTGTCCCTCTTGTGGGTTGTATAAGCCTACCAAAAGTTTCACTAATGTCGACTTGCCTGAACCTGAAGGCCCCACAAAAGCAATGGTTTCGCCTTTTTTAACTTTGAATGAAATTCTGCGTAATGCATCCTTTGTAGCGGTTTGATGGCGAAACTTAACGTCCTGAAATTCAAGGGTATCAATCTTGATAATCGGAAAGGGATTTTCTGGTTTTTTCTCAACTGGTAATTTGAAAATCGCTTCGTAATTAGCCAATGAAACCTGAGCCTCACGGTAAGCATTGATTACATTTCCCATCTCCTGCAGCGGCCCAAATATAAAAAACGAGTAAATATTTAAACTGAAGAATTGACCAACGGTAATCTCTCCTTTATAAATCAGAAACAACATGATAAACGAAAGGACTGTGCGCAAAAGGTTCACAGAGGTGCCTTGCACAAACATCATGCTGCGCACATATTTTACTTTTTTAAGCTCTAAACCCAATATTTTTTGAGTAGTGTTATTTAAATGTTTTACTTCTTGTTGTGCCAAACCCAGCGATTTTACCAATTCTATATTTCTGAGTGATTCAGTGGTAGAGCCTGCTAAAGCAGTGGATTCCTTTACAATAGAAGTCTGTATTGTTTTGATGCGTTTACTTAAAACAGAACTAATAAAAGCAATCATTGGTCCAATTACTAAAAACAATGGAACAATACTCCAATGAACCGAAAAGGCATAAATAATCACAAAAACCAATGAAACTAAGCTTTGGAAAAAGATATTGATACCTGTTTGTATCAATTTTTCAACATCCGTTCTCACCTTTTGAAGCTTACCTAAGGTTTCGCCAGAGCGTTGGTCTTCAAAAGTTTCATAAGGTAATTCCAATGAATGCCGAATCCCTTCAGAATAAATTTTCGCCCCAACTTTTTGGGTGACAGTGCTAATATAAAAATCTTGAAAATTTTTGGCAACTCTACTCACAAATGCCACCCCAATCGATGCGCCTAAAAGTGGCAGAATGGCGGAAATGAATTCGCCAAATGGCTGCTTTTGAAAATTGAATTTCATCGCCACATTATCAATTATGTGTCTGAATATCAGGGGATCAAGCAGTGAAAATACTTGGTTAATAACTGCTAAAAATAAGGCTAAAAGTACGGTGGACTGGTGTTGTTTTAAGTATTGTAAAAGAAGTTTCATAAGCCTCGCAGCGGCGAACCGCCAATGGGGGAATTAATTAGTTTGTTAAAAATAGAATTTGAATAATTTAGAAACCTTAAATACCTTAATTAGGTTCACTACGGTTACATATTTTATTTATCAACTATTGGAATTACAAACCGTTGTCAAAACCTTTTTGCCACCATCTCCGCTACTGACTTACCTATTGATAATGAGGAAGTTGCCGCTGGTGATGGTGCGTTTAGAATGTTGATTGTCATAGCGTCTTCAATGATAGAAAAATCGTCTAAAAGGCCACCATTTCTATCACATGCTTGGGCACGCACCCCTGCTCCGCCTTCGATCAGGTCTGATTCTTGGATATCGGGAATTAATTCTTGCAATGCTTTTGTGAAGGCAGATTTTGAGAAAGACCTGTACATTTCACCCAAACCTGTTTGCCAATATTTCATAGCCACTTTTTGAAAGCCTGGCCAGCTGAGTGTTTCGTAAAGTTCCTTAAGGTTGATATCCATTTTTTTATACCCTTCTCTTTGAAAGGCCAAAACAGCATTGGGCCCTGCCTCAATACCACCACGCATCATGCGTGTAAAATGCACACCCAAAAACGGAAAATTAGGATCAGGCACTGGATAAATTAGGTTTTTAACCAAATAATGTTTTTCTGGTTTTATCTTATAATATTCACCACGAAAAGGCACTATTCGCACATCAATTGGCTCATTTTGAGACATTTGAGCTACTTTATCAGAATACAAGCCCGCACAATTGATTACTAATTTACTCTCAAATGAGCCTTTATCTGTGGTAACAATATTTAAAGTATTGCCTTTTGCAACACCTGTCACTTTCGTATTAAAGTGTAATTCTACTCCCAAGTTTATTAGCTTTTCAGCCATTTTTTGACTCACTACTTTATAATCCACAATACCCGTTTGAGGTACCCACATCCCTTCCACACATTGCACATAGGGTTCATATTCACGGACTTCCGCTGCAGAAATTTTTCGAATTCCATCTAATTTATTTTGCAAGCCCCTTTCATAGAGATTGTTCAATAAAGGCTTCTGTTCTTCTTTGGTGGCTACCACCACTTTGCCAGTTAGCTCATATGGAATATTTTCCTGCTCACAAAAATCAATCAAAAGATGATAGCCATTGATACAATTGGTAGCTTTGAGTGAGCCTGGTTTATAGTAAAGACCTGAATGAATTACCCCTGAATTATTACCAGTCTGATGTGCAGCTACTTGGCTTTCCTTTTCCAATAAAATTATGGATAAATTAGGATTGGCTTCCTTAATTTTTAATGCTGAAGCGAGGCCCACTATGCCTCCTCCTATTATGATAATATCAGAATTCATTGGAATAATTTACAAAAGTATTTTTCAAAATTACTTCAAAAAGAGAGAAATCAGAATAATTTAGAAACAAAAATGGTCAGAAGATTATCTGACCATTTTTAAGATTCCGAGATTAACCAATTATTCATTCCAAGCATTTTGTCCATTCAGTGGCATACAGGCAATATATTCACCGGGCACAGGGTCGTATGCCAATATTTTTTCACCAATAGCTTGTGAAGTATAAAAGCCAAAAAGGGTAAGGCCTTTTACTTTTTTGTAAAATGTGGCTGGAGCTGCATTAGGCTCCAAATTAATCCCCCAAAGGCTCATGCCCGATTTTGGATTTTCGGCTTCTTGCACCATCAAAAATTCCTCTTTTTCCTTTTGAGAAAGTTCTATAAAAGATTTCCCATATTTACTATCACATTGATTTTCAAATGTTTCCAAGCCTTTTACAAATTCCTCTTGGCCTTTTTTATCCATTGTGTCGTTCACCATTTTATCGATAAATTGAGGCACACCCATGTCTTTTGCTCCAGGTGTTTTTGTTTTTGGCAAAATAGTTTCTGCAATTTCGGCAATGGTGGCTGCCTGATTGGTACTCAAAAAAATGGGTTTCCAATCTAACTGAGCCTCTTTGGCACACGAAATGAATAAGGCAGACATAGAACTTGCTGAAATGGCCAAACCCAATGCTGAAGCTGCATTTTTTAAAAATTCGTTTCTTTTCATACTTTTATAAGTGATGAGTTATGAACTATGAGTGATGAGTTTTTGAGAATATTATAGATTTTTGCGATTCAATTCCCCCACAGCAAAGTCTACCGCTCTGGCAGTCAATGCCATGTAAGTGAGAGATGGATTTACACAATTGCTGGAGGTCATGCAAGCCCCGTCCGTTACAAATAAATTTTTCACCCCATGCACTTGATTATGCTCATTAAGTACAGATGTTTTCGGGTCTTTGCCCATTCGTGCAGTTCCCATCTCATGCACACCATTTCCTAAGCCACCAGCGTTGTCAAAAGTTCTTACATTTTTAAAGCCAGACATTTCCAACATTTCGGCAGCGTCAGTCATGATTTGTTTCCTCATTTTTAGCTCGTTATCCTTTATTTCTGCATCAAAAACCAATTGAGGAATTCCCCATTTATCGGTTAAAGTTTCATGCAAGGTCACTTTATTTTCATGATATGGTAATACTTCACCAAAGCCCATCAAGCCCATACCCCATCCACCTGGCTTGTAAAGTGATTCTTTGAAATCGGCACCAATTTTATGCTCATCGGCACCACGGCCCCATCCACTTCGGCTGGCACCCGCTCCCTGATAATCATAACCACGAAGGAAGTTAGGATTTTTGCTTGCTTCATCAATATTTACATATTTGGGAATAAATAGACCCGCTGGTTTACGACCTTTATAATATTGATCTTCCATTCCGTCAAAGTCGCCCATGGCTCCAATATGGTAGTGATGATCCATCAAATTATGCCCTAATTCACCACTATCATTTCCCAATCCATTTGGATAACGAGCTGATTTTGAAAGCATTAACAGCTGTGTACTCACCAAAGTAGAGGCACAGGAAAATATAATTTTGGCTTTGAATTCATGCACTTCATTGGTTTCAGAATCAATTATTCTTACCCCAATTGCTCTTTGTGTGGCTTCTTCATAAAGGATTTCTTTGGCGATTGAATTGGGTCTCATTACCAAATTACCCGTATTATTGGCAGCGGGCAGAGTCGCCGAATTGGCACTAAAATAAGCGCCATAAGGGCAGCCTCTGGAACAACGATTCCGATTCATACATTGGCCACGACCTAAATCTAGCTGTACTTTTTGAGGATCGGTCAAATGTGCCACCCGCCCGGGCGTTACATATCGCTGGCCATTATATTTCTTTTTTACTTCAGTTTTAAAATGATCTTCCAAACAGTTGAGAGGGATCGGGGGTTGAAATTCCCCATCTGGGAAATGTTCTAATCCCAATTTTTCACCAGAAATACCCACAAATTTTTCCACATAACTATACCATGGTGCAATGTCTTTATAACGAATGGGCCAGTCAATCCCAATACTTTCACGAGCATTAGCCTCAAAGTCATAATTACTCCAGCGATAGGTATGCTTACCCCAAATAAGAGATCGCCCTCCCACTTGATTGCCTCGAATCCAATCGAACGGTTTGGTCTCTTGATAAGGATTTTCCAAATCATTTGTGTAAAAATGTTTGCCAGATTCCCCCACAAAACCCGATCTGATTTGAATATGATATTTTTCACGATCTTCAGCAGTTAAAGCTCCCCGATGCTCCATGTCCCAATGCTCCTGGTTCATGGTTGGGTAGTCTTCAATATGATTCACCATTCGACCTTTTTCGAGCACCAATGTTTTTAACCCCTTCTGACACAGCTCTTTAGCTGCCCATCCACCGCTCATTCCAGAGCCTATTACAATGGCATCATAAGTATTTGTTTTATTAAGTTTGGTATTGAGGTTTGCCATTTATTGGTTTTTGAGACGATTTTCTTTTAAGCTAGATAATTTACAAATAGAATGCTAAAAATAAGTTTTAATTTATCTCCAAACAGATTTAAATACGAATGGTAAGGTAAACTTTATTTTAGTTTAAGTACAGAATAAATATAAAAAAAGACTCATATTTCTATAAGTCTTTTCAATAAATTATTCAGATTTCTACATCTTCTCCACAATTTCTTCACTAATTCCCACACAGCTAAAACCGCCATCGTGAAACAAGTTTTGCATCGTAACTTTTTTGGTAAGGTCTGAGAATAAGGTGATTACATAGTCGGCACATTCATCTGCAGTAGCGTTGCCAAGTGGGGCCATTTGGTTAGCATATTCATAAAAAGCATTGAAACCACTGATGCCAGTGCCAGCCGATGTTTTGGTTGGGCTTTGCGAAACAGTATTTACACGCACACCTTTTAATTTGCCATAGCGAGCTCCATAACTACGTGCTATACTTTCCAACATAGCTTTGGCTTGTGCCATATCTGTATAATCTGGAAATGAGCGCTGAGCAGCGATATAGGAAAGTGCCACTACTGAACCATCTTTTTCTAAGGCATCCATTTTCTCAGCTACCTGCAACATTTTGTGAAGCGAAAGCGCCGAAACGTCAAGGCTTTTCAGAAACCAATCATAATTCATATCCCCATAAGGGCGATTTTTGCGGATGTTAGCACTCATACCAATTGAGTGTAAAACAAAATCGATTTTACCCCCTAAAAACTCCTGCGATTCTGTGAAAAGTTTCTCCAAATCATTCACATCGGTAGCATCAGCTCCTATTATTTTCGCATTGCAATCAGCGGCGAGTTTATCTATTTCCCCCATTCGCATAGCTATTGGGGCGTTGGTAAGGGTAAACGTAGCACCCTCTTCATGTGCTCGCTGAGCGATTTTCCATGCGATAGAATGCTCGTTAAGCGCACCTGAAATTATTCCTCTTTTTCCTTTAAGTAAGTTATAAGACATAATTGGATTTTAGATTTTGGATTTTAGATTTCATATTTGGAATATTAGGGAAAAACCTATTTCTTTCAAATTTTTAATACTAAAATTCTAATATGTTTTTTACTAATTTTAAGTCACAAAGTAACGGCTTTTTCACAATTAAATCAATAAAAATATGGAAATCTCAATTGATGAAGCAACAGAATCGGATTTGCCATTTGTGTTGGATTTGTATCGAGAGGTGTTGGATTTTAGTAAACCAATTTTAACAATTGACGAAGCCCAATCGATTTTTGAAAAAATAAGCCAATATCCTGATTATCATTTATATATCGTAAAATTTGGCAAAGAAATTGTCGGGAGTTTCGCTTTATTAATAATGGACAATTTGGCTCATTTGGGTACACCATCAGCCATAGTGGAAGATGTGGTGGTTGCTGAAAATTACCAAAATAAGGGTATCGGTAAGTTAATGATGCAATATGCAATGAAAAATGCCAGGGTAAAAGGTTGTTACAAAATGGTGCTTTCATCCAATTTGAAAAGGAAGGATGCCCATAGGTTTTATGAAAGCTTGGGCTTTGAGAAACACGGCTTAAGTTTCGTGGTGGAGCTTTAATTAGGATAGTCTTGTGAGCCTTTCGCTTATCAATTTCTTATATTTTTCTTTAAAATCTTCATCCAAAAAGCTTTTTTCAATGAGTTCAATCCATTCTTTTTTTGCTTTTTTAAATTTATTGAAAATATTGCTTTGTTGCTTAGCCTCCAATTTCGAATTGTTAAAAGCTGCCTCAAAGTCTATTTTCTTTAATTTACTTTTTTTTCCATTCAAATTTAAGGCAAGCTCCTCATTATCTGCCGGATTCACTAAAGTGGTTGCTACTAAATCATAAGCTGGAGTTAATGAATAACCAGTTTTAGGCGAATTTATAATTGAAAAGTTTTTTAGATGCATATCTGCATTTCCTGTTATAAATGAAAAAATTATAACCTCCCAAAAATTTACTAAATCTAAACCTGGATTTGCTGAATATTTTGTTATTGTTTTGGCAATTTGTTCATAAGAGCCACGATACTTGTCTTCTGTTTGCTTTTCAGTTAGTTGACAAAAATCTTCCATATGAAATTTCTTACCCTTTCCATTTCGATCGATTCTCTTTGTGATATAGGCCAAATTTCCCGATTTTAGCTTGATTAATGTATGCGGCACCGTTTTTATTTTAGCAATTTCTGCCAAGTGCATCGTTAAATCCTCTACTTCAGGCAATTGCTTGTATTGGTTTGTTGGCGGTTTTAATATGTAATTTCCCCACAAACCTACTATTGTGAATCGGGCTGGTTGGTTTTTATCTCGCTCATTCACAATATCTAAAGAAAGTTTTGGTTGTACACCAGTAATTGCACCTTGGCTTTGAATATAAGTTTTTGCTAATTTTCCTAAGTCAGTTTCATCAAAAGAAATTTCTGGAGGCAGAGCTTGATTAAATATTTTCTTAGCACATTTTACATGAAAATCATGCTCGGTTTGCAATAATGGTTGGTAGCAATACAGGCATTTATTCATTTTCGCTTTCAATTAATGGCTCAACAGTTACTGCTCCTATGCAGTCTTTACAACAGGCTAATAATAAGCCCATTCTATCTCTAGCATTTAGTTTCCAATTGTTCGTTGCTATATCAAGCAGCCAACCTTCTGGTATTAATCCATCAAAAAAAGGGAAAAGAATTTTGCTAGAATATGAAGGATTACTCAATGGCATTGCTAAGCTAACAGGTTCATTATCAATATCTAATCTGTATTTGTGATCATATTCAAAAACGTATTCGTTATCCATTTCAAACAATATTCCCGCAATTTTATCATGCATTAAAATTGTAGCTTTTCTCATTTATCTTCAATTTTAACTGGCCCAGCTTCATAGCCAAATAGTTGTAAAACATGATTTACTTTATCAAGCCTAAGCGTTGTTTTTCCCTGCTCCATTTCACGAATAAAGCGTAAACCAACTCCTGCTTTTTCGGCTAATTCTGGTTGAGTAAGCTGTAGTTGGTTTCTTTTTTCCTTTAAAAATTCTGAAAATTCCATAGTTTATATCTTATCGGGTATAAATATACATAAAATATAGTTATTTATACCCTATCGGGTATAAATTTATTAAAAAATATGTATTTATACCCGTTCGGGTATAAATCTGTAAAAAACAATCAACTTATACCCAATAAGGTTTATAATCAATACCCTTACTTTTTCAACAAAAATTTTCCAATACTCCCACTATTTACTCCAACAACCAATTGATTCCCAATCATTTGCAAATCCTTCACATCGCCTTTTAATTGCAATCCAGATTGATTTTGAGGCAAATAATTAAAGCCTCCTTTTTTGTTGTTGTTCCTTGCTGACTATTGTCCATAGGAACGCCATCAATTACCCAAAGTGGCTAATTTGAACCACCCAATGTTTTGTTATCATGAATAATTACAAGTGAAGAACTTGCTGGGCTAGTTGCTATGCCTGAAACGTTTACCCCTGCAATTTCTCATGAGAAGACATTAACAAGCGATTTTTACAACTTTAGACTAGAAGATATAATAATACTATTCATTGTTAAAATAGTATTAGTCAGTCTTCACAAGTATGGTCTTTTCAAAAAAGTATGCCAATTTCTTTTCATTTATTTGGTAGATTATTATATTTGTAAAAGTGTAAAAAATATTTTTAGCGTAAATTCGCTAATTTTAATAAAAATGAAAAAAATGTCAGAGGCTTTAAACAAATTTTCCAGAACATTAACCCAAGAAGTAACCAACCCCGCCGCCAAAGCTATGCTTTACGGTATTGGACTCTCAGAAGAGGATATGCAAAAGCCACAAATTGGCATTGCAAGTACAGGTTATGAAGGCAATACTTGCAATATGCACCTTAATGGGCTTTCAGTTCATGTGAAAAAAGGTATACAAGAGAATGGCATGGTGGGGCTTATATTTCATACCATTGGGGTGTCTGATGGCATGACTAATGGCAATGATGGAATGAGCTACTCTTTACCAAGTCGTGATATTATTGCCGATTCTATTGAAAATGTCGTGGGAGCGCAATGGTATGATGGAGTAATTGCAGTAGTGGGTTGTGATAAGAACATGCCAGGGGCGATGATGGCGCTAGCCCGTTTGAATAGACCTGGAATGTTAGTTTATGGAGGCACCATCAAAACAGGTGAATATAAAGGTCAAAAATTAGATATCGTTTCCGCTTTTGAGGCGCTGGGTAAAAAATTTGCTGGCACTATCTCTGATGAAGATTATGAAGGAGTCATAAAAAACGCCATTCCTGGAGCTGGGGCATGTGGGGGTATGTATACTGCCAACACTATGGCTAGTTCGATGGAAGCAATGGGCCTCACTTTACCCAATTCTTCCAGCTACCCAGCTACCCATGAAGGCAAAAAAGCAGAGTGCTTAGCCATTGGTGCTGCCATGAAAAATATGTTGGAAATGAATATTTGTCCACGTGATATCATGACACGAAATGCATTTGAAAATGCAATGACAATGGTAATGGCACTTGGAGGTTCTACCAACGCAGTATTACACTATTTGGCTATTGCCCATGCAGCTGATATTCAATTTACATTAAAAGACATTCAAGATATATCAGATCGCACGCCATTTATTGGGGATTTAAAACCTTCAGGCAAATATTATATGGAAGACGTACTCTCCTTTGGAGGAGTCCCTTCTATCATGAAGTATTTATTAGAGCAGGGACTTTTCCATGGAGACTGTATGACGATTACTGGTAAAACAATTGCTGAAAATTTAGTGAATACTCCAAGCTTAGACTTTGATAATCAGTCAATTATAAGACCAATCACAAACCCAATAAAAACAACAGGACATTTACAAATACTATATGGCAACCTTGCTACTGAAGGGGCGGTTGCCAAAATTACTGGCAAAGAAGGGACAAAATTTGAAGGAATCGCCAAAGTATGTGAGCGAGAAGAAGAAGTGATTGAATTTTTACATAAAGGTGAAATTAAAGAAGGGATGGTAATTGTGATCAGAAATGAAGGGCCAAAAGGAGGGCCTGGTATGCCTGAGATGCTCAAACCCACCTCTGCGGTAATGGGAGCTGGACTTGGCGACAAGGTAGCTATGATTACAGATGGCCGTTTTTCTGGAGGTACTCATGGTTTTGTGGTAGGTCATATCACACCAGAAGCACAAGAAGGCGGTAATATTGGCTTAGTAAAAGATGGCGATAAAATTACAATTGATGCAGTGGAAAATAAACTCCATTTGCATGTTTCAGATGAGGAACTCGCCGAAAGAAGAAAAGTTTGGAAGCCAATTCCTTCTCAATTTACAAAAGGAGTTTTAAGGAAATACATTAAAAATGTAAGCAGTGCAAGTTTGGGTTGTGTGACCGATTTGTAAATAAATTCATTTGTCTAAATTACCTCATTAACAATTAATATAATGCATACCGAAACATTATCTCAACCAAAAGTGGAAACAACAAGACCAAAATTCCTTTCAGGAGCTCAAGCAATTATGGAAAGCCTTGTTGCTCAAGGTGTTGATACAATTTTTGGCTATCCTGGCGGTGCCATTATGCCTACATATGATGCACTGTATGACTATCAGGATAAAATAAAACACATTTTAGTCCGCCATGAACAAGGTGCTGGGCATGCCGCACAAGGCTATGCCCGTATGACCAATCGTGCTGGAGTAGCATTGGTAACATCGGGGCCAGGAGCTACCAACTTGATGACTCCCATTGCGGATGCTATGTTAGATAGCACTCCAATGGTCTGTTTAGTAGGGCAAGTAAAAGCCAATTTATTAGGTACTGATGCCTTTCAGGAATGCGATATTATTGGAGTATCAATGCCTATTACCAAATGGAATTATCAGATTGTTGATGCTGACGAAATCCCAGAAATAATGGCTAAAGCTTTTCATATTGCTGAAAGTGGTCGCCCAGGACCAGTATTAATTGATATTACACGTACTGCCCAAGCCGATATAATGACAAAGGCTTTTGTATACAAAAAAGATATAGAGCTCATAAGCTATAACCCAAGAATAAAGGCAAAACAAAATCATTTGGAAGCCGCAGCTAAATTGATAAATAACGCTAAGAAGCCTTATGTTTTCGCTGGCCATGGGGTGCTAATTTCAGAGGCCAAAGAAGTGTTAAATGAATTTTTACTCAAAACAGGAATACCGGTTGCCACTACTTTATTAGGGATGAGCTGTGTTCCGTTTGACCATCCGAATTATGTGGGGTGGTTGGGGATGCATGGCAATTATGGTGCGAATGTTTTGACCGACGAATGCGATTTAGTAATTGCCATTGGAATGCGATTTGACGACCGTGTAACGGGTGACTTGACCAAGTTTATCAAAAAGGCGAAAGTGGTTCATATTGAAATCGATCCAGCAGAAATTGATAAAAATGTAAAAGCCAATGCCCCAGTAGTAGGGGATGCGAAAGAAATTTTAACAGCCCTTTTGCCATTAGTGAATGAAGCTAATCATAGCGAGTGGAGAGACTCTTTTAGAAAATATGATGAAGAAGAGTTTGAAAAAATAACTAAAAAGGATGTGTATCATGATGGCGATCAAATAAGAATGGGAGAAGCCATTACCATGCTATCAAACAAAACTAAAGGAGAGGCCGTAACAGTGACAGATGTGGGTCAGCATCAGATGGTTACCAACAGATATTATCAGTACAACACTTGGAATTCGCTGGTAACATCAGGTGGGGCAGGAACCATGGGCTTTGCACTACCCGCTGCTTTCGGAGCAAAAGTAGGTGCCCCAGATCGTGAAGTAATTGCCATAATTGGTGATGGAGGCTTTCAAATGACTTTGCAAGAGTTAGGCACTATTGCCCAGTCGGGTTTACCTGTTAAAATCATTATCCTAAATAATAATTTCCTAGGTATGGTTCGCCAATGGCAGGCTTTGTTTTTTGATAAAAGATACTCATTTGTCGAGCTTCAAAATCCTGATTTTATCATGATTGCAAAAGGTTTTGGTATCGATGGTCATAAAGTTTCCGATCGAGCTGAACTATCCAACTCATTGGACACTCTTTTAGCTTCTGATAAACCTTACCTTCTGGAGATAGTTTGCGAAAAGGAGGAAAATGTATTTCCTATGGTACCTGCAGGCACTTCCGTTTCTAATATTAGACTTGAGTAACTATAGATGTTAGATGATGGATGTTGGATGCTAGGGTAGAATATCAATTTCTCATATTGTTTAACAAAGTTAGAGAAAGTCAAAATTCCGTGTTTACAGAAAAATTTGAACTAATTAAAGCAATATGAAATCTTATATAGATTTGGATGTTTGGAAGAATAGTAGGAGATTAGTTAAAAAAATTTACTTAGTCACAATGGCATTCCCAAAAGAAGAAATATATGGATTAACTGGCCAAATGAGGCGTTCTTCTGTTTCTATTCCATCAAATATAGCTGAAGGACATGGTAGAAAGCATGCTAAAGAATCATTACATTTTTTTTATTTTGGAAGAGGTTCGTTGTATGAATTGGAAACTCAAACGTTTGTAAGCTTTGATTTAGAGTATATCAATCAAGAGAAACTAACTGAATTATCAAACGACATTACTGAATGCAAGAAAATGTTAAATGGTTTAATCAGGTATTATGAAACCCTAATTTAAAGTATTAATAAATTTAAAAGATAAACCGATCAATTGCCTAACATTGAGCGTTAACAACTAACCTCTTTATTTCCAAACAGCTAGCATCGAAAAATAACATCTAAAAATTGGAGCTATTTCCTAACATCTAGCATCGAAAAACTAACATCTAGAATTATGCCCACTACCTACACCCTTTCCATATTCACAACCAATACCATCGGTGTTTTGAACCGAATTACAATTATCTTCACCAGGAGAAGATTGAACATTGAATCACTTACAGTTTGCGAAACCGAACGCCAAGGTGTTTCTAGATTTACCATTGTAATACGCCATGATAATCGAGATTTTGTGGAAAAATTGGTTCGACAAATCAGAAAAGTGGTGGATGTCTTGGCGGTGTTTGGCTATTTGGATGAAGAAATTGTATTTAATGAAATTGCTCTTTTCAAAATAGCCACCCCATTGGGTGGGCAAGTACTTAATATTAAAACCATTAATCTGGATTGGAACGCCAAGGTTGTTTATTGGGGCCTTGACTATGTGGTGATTGAGAAAAATGGAACAGAAATCGAGATTGAAGAATTTTATAATTACTTGAAACCATTCGAAATTTTGGAATATCTCAAAAGTGGCCGAGTAGCCGTAGGCAAAACGGAAAAAGGGTTGGTGGAATATTTGCCCGAAGGTGAATGGAAAATTGTTTAATAAAAATCATAAAAAATGCCTCAGATGATTCTCCGAGGCATTTTTTTGAATAAAATTAATCAGTTTCACCAACAAGATTAAGCACCTACTGCAATGGCTTTCATGGCTGTCATTGCTTTTCGTAATTCAGCACCAACCTCCTCAATTGGATGGCTACGAATCGCCTCATTTACAGCAATCAATTCTCTGTTATCCACACCATTGTCACGACCAACATTATAATTATTTCCAATAATATTTGTTTCAACAGTGGTCATAAACTCAGCCAATAACGGCTTACAAGCATGGTCAAACAGGTAACAACCATATTCAGCAGTGTCTGATATTACACGATTCATTTCGAATAATTTACGACGGGCAATTGTATTGGCAATCAGTGGCGTTTCATGAAGTGACTCGTAATAGGCACTTTCTTCAATAATGCCTGCCTCCACCATTGTTTCAAAAGCCAACTCCACTCCGGCACGCACCATTGCAACCATCAAAAGGCCATTGTCAAAATACTCTTGCTCGCTTATTTTTACCTCACCAGCGGGTGTTTTTTCGAAAGCTGTTTCACCAGTTGCGGCACGCCATGTCAACAGATTTTTATCATCATTGGCCCAATCTTCCATCATAGTTTTGGAAAAATGACCACTCATTATATCATCTTGATGCTTTTGGAAAAGTGGTCGCATGATATCCTTTAGTACTTCTGAAATATCATATGCTACTATTTTAGCAGGATTTGAAAGTCGGTCCATCATGGCGGTAATTCCACCTTGTTTCAATGCCTCAGTGATGGTTTCCCAACCATATTGTACAAATTTAGAGGCATATCCTGCATCAATTCCTTTCTCAATCATTTTGTCAAAACAAAGAATTGAGCCTGTTTGTAACAAACCACAAAGAATGGTTTGCTCACCCATTAAATCCGACTTCACCTCAGCTACAAAACTAGATTTCAAAACACCCGCACGATGGCCACCCGTACCCGCACAATAGGCTTTTGCCTGCTCCCAACCTTTTCCTTCTGGGTCGTTTTCAGGATGCACTGCTATCAAAGTAGGTACACCAAAGCCACGTACATATTCCGCACGCACTTCTGTTCCAGGGCATTTAGGTGCCACCATTATTACTGTAATATCTTTTCGAACTTGCATTCCCTCTTCAACAATATTGAAGCCATGCGAATACAATAAGGTGGATCCTTGTTTCATCAAAGGCATTACAGCGGAGACCACACCAGTATGTTGTTTATCTGGAGTCAGATTCACCACCACATCAGCTGTAGGAATCAATTGCTCAAAAGTACCTACTGTAAAATTGTTTTCGGTAGCCGATTTCCAAGAGGCACGTTTGCCATCAATTGCTTCCTGACGTAAGGCATAAGAAACATCCAAGCCAGAATCACGCAAGTTCAAACCTTGATTCAAGCCCTGTGCTCCACAACCTAATACAACTATTTTCTTGCCTTTTAGCGCTTCAACACCATCGCCAAAAGCGGTGCCGTCCAAAAACTCACAAACTCCCAACTGATTCAATTGCTCACGAAGGGGAAGTGTATTAAAATAATTTGCCATTTTTTATGATATGATTTTAGATTTACAATTTGAATACCCAAAGCTATGCCAATGGGATTTTTTCGATTTGATTACAAAATTGCTCATTTTCAATTAATTTATTTTGTAAAAAATAGATAATCTTAGGTATTTTTAATGGTACAATAATTATTTTTGCAAAAATGAATTTATAAGTAGCTGATTATTAATTTATTATTTAAAAATAAAATTGTAAAATATCATTATCAATTTTAAATATTTTGAAGAAAAATGCAGTAGAAATTCCTGTTTATGGAATCGATAGTTTTGTAAAAAATGCCAAAAATGTGGGCACTTTTGAGGTGAAACCTTTCGAAGTGAATCGTAATTATCCAGTCACTTACCCCCATCGTCATCACGATTTTTATGAGATTCTATACCTAACAAAAGGCAATGGCATTCACAGTATTGATGGTCATCATTATGAAATTATGCCTGGTTCAATCTTTTTTTTATCTCCAGGCCAAATCCATGACTTAAGCCTATCAGATGATGTGGAGGGTTTTATTTTTTTGTTTTCCTCTGCATTTTACCATTTTAATAAAACTGACCCATTCAAATTATTTGAATTGCCATTTTTTTATAATTTAGGTTCGGAAACTCCCCCTATCTATTTGAAAAATGAATCAGATATTTTACAAATAACCGATATTTTCAAAAAAGCTATTTCAGAAAACCAACAAAATTTATCAGAAAGCGAAGAAGTCGTAAGGGCACTTTTAGACCTTCTCCTTATTTTTTGCAAAAGGATTTACCCGATTCAGGAACCAGCTGAAAGTTTAAACAAAGGCAAAATTTTGGTGAAACGATTCAAGCAATTGGTAGAGCAAAATTCCAGAGAAAACTTAAGTATTAGCGCTTATGCCGATCGACTTGGGATCTCCCAAAACCACCTCAGTGAAACAGTAAAAGCCATTACTGGCCGTACCAGCACCGACCTTGTAAATGATCGTATGTTATTGGAAATAAAGCGGTTACTCTCCAATACCAACCTCTCCATATCTGAAATTGCCTATCAGCTCAACTTTG
>JAZKGO010000050.1:0-3900 GCA_040385875.1 Bacteroidota bacterium | reverse complement strand
AAATTTAAATGCCTTTGCCATCACTTTTGCCAATGCTTCGCAATATGGGAACGATGCGGTAGTGGCACCAGATTCGAAAATAGATGATGGTTTAATCGACATGGTAATTTTAAGGCCATTTTCTGTTTTCAATTCAATATTTATTGCCATCAGGCTTTTTACCAATTCTTTTTCCAAATCCAGATTTGTTACGACTATCAAAGGAAAAGAATTTGAAATACAATCCACTGATAATCTTTTAATTCATTTTGATGGAGAGCCTAAGGTGTTGAATACCAATAAATTAATTGTAAAAGTTGATGATAAAAAACTTAAAGTGATTATATAATTATGTCAAAAAAGAACAATCCAATTGGGGTGGTTTATTCCACCAATAATGATTTTGAATATAGTTTTGGAGGAGGCGTAGAGGCCGAAACTTTGCCTAATAACCAGCAGAATCTGAAAGTGCTATTGGATAAAAAAGCTCGTGCTGGAAAGCAAGTTACTTTAATTGCGGGTTTTATTGGTACGCAAACTGATCTGGAAATTTTGGCCAAAAAATTAAAAAACTTTTGTGGCACAGGAGGCTCAGCTAAGGAGGCAGAGATTCTAATTCAAGGAGATAATCGGGATAAAATATTATCTTATTTAATCAAGGAAGGCTATAAAGCCAAAAAATCAGGAGGTTGATATTTTACAAAAGTCTAATACCTCAGGTAAAATATCAACCACCCATTATAATCAAAGATTAAGGTTGTTCAGCCAATTCTGAATCGTCATCCAAGCCGATATAACTTTTTTCTTTGATATACTTTGAAAATATCACAAATATTAAAGTTTGACCCATCATCGCATAGACAAAGAACCAAAAATATTCAGCACCAGTATAGCTTGAGAAAAAGCCACCCGAAGCAATGTTGCCATTGATAAGATAAACAAAGAAATTGCCGATGGATACGGTTAAATAAAATATGGCTGTCATGGTGCTTTTCATATACTTTGGTGACTGAGTATAAGCATATTCCAATCCTGTGATAGAAACCAAAATTTCACCTACCGACAATACAAAATAAGCCATAATTTGCCACCACATACTTGGTCTTCCCCCTTGATCAATTGATTCCTGAATCATTGCGATAATTATAAATGATAGAGCTGTCATAAATAGTCCAGCTCCAATTTTTCTGAGGGGTGTTATTTTTACGATTTTTTCAACATTAGGATAAATAAAATAAGTGAATACAGGGATAAGTGAAACCAAAAAGAAAGGATTGACCGTTTGTACCTGTTCAGGAAGCAAAGTGAAACCCGTCCACACCGTTAAATCTAGTTTGGTTGCTTGGAGTACCCATTCGGCCAAGCATTGATCCCACATTGCCCAAAATAAAGGGATAAACATGAATACAATGATGGCTTTGGAAGCTGCCGCTAAACCTTCTTTCATTTTTGCAGGATTAAATGCAATTCCTGATGGAGGTACTTTTACATACTTGTTGCGGCCTGACCAAAAAATGATTGTTGCCAAAACCATCAATATTCCTGGTACCCCGAAGGCTATTTTCGGCCCATAATATTTGTAAAGAACTGGAATAAAGGCATTTGAAATTACTGAACCCGCATTAATGCTGAAGTAAAACCAGCCGTATACTTTACTCATCAGGTGTTGATTGGATTTATCGAACTGATCACCCACATTAGCTGAAACGCACGATTTGATACCCCCAGCACCGCAGGCTATGATAAAAAGCCCCATTTGAAATAGGCTGAGGTCATTGATATTTAAAGCAATAAAAAGGCAGCCAATACAGTATACAATTGACAGATAAAGAATAGTTTTGTATTTTCCGAAAAACCAGTCGGCAATCAAGCCACCGATTATGGGCATAAAATAGGACAGCGTTACAAATAAGTGTGAAATTTCGTTTGACTTTGCCTCGGCAACTTTGGTTAATGCAGGGTCTTTGGTGACGTTAAAAAATTGAGCAACTAAAAATGTACTTAAAATGGCCCTTATACCATAATAGTTGAATCGTTCTGCTGCTTCATTGCCAATGATATAAGGGATTGATTTTGGAAATGTTCCTTTATTTGTAATGTTTTCCATAGTTAGGATTAGAATGAATGGTTTTTTAGATTTTGTCGATTTTTTTACAAACAAATTTAAACTAATATTTTGAAAAATATGTATTTGAAAGATTTTCTGATTAACAACCAATCGGCTTATTACCCAATTTTGGGAAATAAATTTGATTATTCTCAATCAGTAGAATTAGATTTTACTGAGAAAAATACTGAAATCATTGAGATGGATCTCACTAATACAAATGAATTTTCAAAATATGTTTTCGATAAAATAGAAAAAGAAGGGGCCACTTTTGGAATCGGGGGATATTTGGAAAATAGAGCAATTTATCGAAGAAGTGAGCATTTCAACTCTGGTGAAGAGCCCAGAACATTTCACCTGGGAGTGGATATTTGGTTGGGTGCTGGCAGTAGTATTTATGCTCCACTTTCTGGTAAAGTCCATAGCTATGCCAACAACAATAATTTTGGTGATTATGGGCCGACTATTATCTTAGAACATGCTATTGAAGGGTACAGATTTTATACTTTGTATGGCCATTTGAGTCTGCAATCAATTGATAATCTGTCCGTTGGAAAATATTATGAAGCTGGAGAATCACTTGCGCACATTGGTGATTATCCTGAAAATGGAGATTGGCCCCCTCATCTTCATTTTCAAATTATTGAAGAAATTGGGGACTATTGGGGTGACTATCCAGGCGTATGTAGAAAATCGGAAAGGGAATTTTATGCGGCAAATTGTCCTGACCCCAATTTGATTTTGGGTATTGTATAAAAAAATAGGGGCCTAAGCCCCTATTTTCAATGAGATATTATCAATTAATTGTCTTGCTTTATATAGGTTTTATTACCGTTTGAATTGATATAATACTCACCCCCACGAGGGCCACGATAGATGGTGCGTCCTTTTGCATCTTTACCAATAGGCTTGTCATCGTCAGCCACTTGTTTTTGTACGCTTTTACTTGCCTGAACAGGTCCTGGTTTTGCTGCTGATTTTGCAGATGCTGTTACTTTACTTTCTTTTTCTGCTACCTTTTTAGTAGTTGCAGTGGCTTTTTTATCAGCCTTCACTTCTTTGGCATCGGCTTTTACTTCTTTTTTCTCTGCTTTAACCTCTTTTTTTGCAGCAGCTGATTTTGTATCAGCTTTCAGTTCAGCTTTTTCGGTTTTTGCTTCTTTTTTAGCGGCGGCGGCCTTTTTGTCGGCTTTAGCTTCTTTAGCATCAGATTTTGATTCTTTTTTCTCAGCTTTTTCTGTCTTTTCCTTTTTCTCTTTCTTTTCTGGTTTTTCAGCTTTCTCCTTCTTTTCGGCTTTCTCTTTTTTCTCTTTCTTTTCTACCTTCTCAGTTTTTTCCTTTTTTTCAGCCTTTTCTGTTTTTGCTTTCTTAGGTT
Organism: Bacteroidota bacterium; assembly: GCA_040385875.1. Lineage (GTDB taxonomy): Bacteria > Bacteroidota > Bacteroidia > Cytophagales > Spirosomataceae > JANMZR01. The sequence goes on along the minus strand of JAZKGO010000050.1, from coordinate 439 downwards.
TTTTGTCTTTTTTCGAATCGTCCTGAGCGGAGGTATTTATGATAACAACGCTAAGAAATAATAGGGTAAGGAGTAGGATTTTTTTCATTTTAGATGCGTATCGTCGCCACGGTTGATAATTTTTGTAAAATTTTGGTAAATATTAAGATATTTTTTTTTATAATAAATTAAAATGTAAATATTTCTTTCAAAATCTTTAAATATACTATTTTTGACCTCATTATTTTATAGGTGAAGTTTATGGAAAATCATTTAAAAAGTTCAGCCTTTTTGACAGATATAGTGATTGGTATGTCTGACGGGCTCACAGTACCCTTTGCTTTGGCAGCAGGATTAAGTGGGGCTGTTTCTAATACTTCCATCATTACCACGGCTGGTATTGCTGAAATTGTGGCTGGGTCAATAGCCATGGGCTTGGGTGGTTATTTGGCTGGCCAAA
>JAZKGO010000049.1:19523-28042 GCA_040385875.1 Bacteroidota bacterium | reverse complement strand
CAGCAAGCTAAGCCCATCACTTTTGGCTTGAAAACTGCAGGTTGGTTAGAAGCAATTGAGCGAAGTAAAGAAAGAATTGAGGCGTCAAAGAAAAGTGTTTTGCAGATACAATTAGCAGGTGCCGTTGGAAGCGGGAATAATAATATTACGACTGAAGTTCAGCAAAATTTGGCTCAACTTTTAGGACTAAATCCTTCTCATTCTTGGCAATCCAATCGTGATAGCCTAGTGGAATGGGCATCAGTATTAGCGATTTTAAACCAAAGCATGGGTAAGATTGCCAAAGATGTTAGTTTGATGATGCAAACAGAAATTGCAGAAGTATTTGAAAAAGCGGCAGATGGAAAAGGAGGCTCAAGCACCATGCCCCATAAAAGAAATCCTGTTACATGTGCAGCCATTTTAGCAAATGCCAATCGAGTACCAAACCTTCTAGCCACTTTGCTTTCGGCGATGCTTCAGGAGCATGAGCGCTCAGCTGGGCTTTGGCATTCGGAATGGGAAACATTAGCCGATTTGATGAAGCTAACAGCTGGAAGTTTGGAGCGGAGTATTGACTTATTAGAGGGCTTGGAAGTGGATTCTGAGAAAATGTTGGAAAACATAGCCATTACAAAAGGACTGATTTATGCAGAAAACATAGTTTTGGCTTTAGCTTCGACAATTGGGAAATACGAAGCCCATATTTTAGTGGAAAAAGCTTGCAAATTAGCAGTCACTCAGAAAAAGAATTTAAAGGAAATCTTGATTGAAATGAAAGTAAAAGTAGCCGATATTGAGGAGCTATTTAAGCCAGAAAATTCAATTGGAAATAGTTTGGAAATCATTGATTTGATTTTGAAAAAAAATAGTTGAAATCTCACTAAAATCCTATTCGGATGAATTACAAAATACAAGGAACACCCAACAGCCCTACACTGATATTCTCTAACTCTTTAGGATCAGAAATGATGATGTGGGATGAATTAATCCCCAACCTATTACCTTACTTTAGGGTGCTTCAATATGATACACGTGGGCATGGAGGAAGTTTTAATTTAGCTGATAATCAATCGTATACGATTGATTTATTAGGGCAAGACGTGATTGCCCTGATAGATGATTTGAACATTGAAACCGCTTATTTTTGTGGACTTTCAATGGGTGGCTTAATTGGGCAATGGTTGGGCATCCATCATCCGGAACGATTCAAAAAGATTATTTTAAGCAATACAGCTGCTAAAATTGGAACTGCAGAAAATTGGAATAATCGTATTGAAGCAATTGCTAAAGAGGGCCTTGAATCACTCGTTGAAAGTATGATGGAGCGATGGTTTTCCGAAAATTTCAGACAATCTAATACCGAAAGAGTCAACGAGATAAAAACCATGTTTTTAGGCAATAATGTGACAGGTTATTCCAAATGTTGCGAAGTTATTCGAGACGCTGATTTCAGAGAAAATTTAAAGGATTTGGCTGTAAAAACTTTAGTGATTACTGGAGACGAAGACCCCGTAACTAATATAGAGCAAGCTGAATTTTTAGCTAATAATATCCCTGACGCTGCGCTTAAAATCTTAAAAGCAAAGCACCTTTCAGCCACAGAATTACCAAAAGAATTTGCTGCTGTTTTAATCGACTTTCTGGTGGGGAACAATACTTTTGATAGAGGAATGCATGTGCGTAGAACCGTTTTGGGAAACAGTCATGTAGACAAAGCCAATAGCAAAATAAACGAATTCAATGCTGATTTTCAATCATTCATTACCCATTATGCTTGGGGTGAAATTTGGACTAGACCGGGGTTGAGCAAACCAAATAGGAGCTTAATCACCTTGGCAATGTTAATAGCCATGAATCGACCTGCTGAGTTTAAAATGCATGTAAAAGCAGCTCTCAATAATGGAGTAAAGAAGGAAGAGATTAAAGAGGTAATTATGCAATCCGCCTTGTATTGTGGCTTGCCCGCTGCCAACGATGCATTTCATATGGCAGAAGAAGTGTTTAATGAAAATATTTGACTTAAATAAATATTTAGAAATTTTATTAATTATAAAAATATTAAATTAATTTATTTAAATTACTACTAATCAAATACTTAAAGATAATAAATTCTTTCAAAAATAGTGAATTTCAATATTTGTACTCTTTTATAAATATTAAATTACTTATTAAAACATTCAAAAATGAAAACTCAAATTGGGATAATTGGTGCGGGGCCAGCGGGACTAACCTTAGCATTAATGCTACAAAAGCAGGGAATTTCATCGGTTATTATTGAAAATAGAAGTCGAGATTATGTCGAAAACCGAGTAAGGGCAGGACTCTTAGAACATAATACCGTGGAAGCTTTTGACCAATTAGGTGTATCGGAAAGATTGCATCAAGAGGGACTGGTGCATCATGGATGTTCTATTTCTTATAATGGCAAACAGCAACATATTGATTTTCAGAAACTCACTCAAAAACAAGTGACTATTTATGGTCAACAGGAAGTGGTCAAAGATTTAATCAAAGCCTGTTTTGAAAGAAATATTGAGATTCTATTTGAGGCGGATGTTTATGAAATATCAGATTTTGAAACTGACCATCCGAGTATATTATTTACACAAAACAATGTACAATCGATTCTAAATTGTGATTTTGTGGCGGGTTGTGATGGCTTTCATGGCATTTCAAGAAAAAAACTTCCAGTTGATACTTATAATGAATTCAAAATAGAATACCCCTTTAGTTGGTTGGGGATTTTAGCTTATTCAAAGCCAAGCTATCCCGAGTTGATTTATGCCTACCATTCCAATGGCTTTGCCTTGGCTAGTATGCGATCAATGAAAGTTTCAAGGCTTTATTTGCAAGTACCCAATGGGGAAAATTTAGAGAATTGGACTGATGAAAAAATATGGGAAGAGTTGGAAAATAGACTGGGAATAAAGCTTAATAAAGGAGAGATATTTGAGAAAACAATTACCCCTATGCGAAGTTTTATGATTGATAATATGCAATGCGGTCAACTGTTTTTGGCAGGCGACTCTGCCCATATAGTGCCCCCAACTGGTGCAAAAGGCCTTAATTTAGCGGTGGCAGATGTTCATAATTTAGCCAAAGGATTTACAGATTTTTATCAAAGCAACAATAAAAACAGCTTAGAAAACTATACAAAAAAGTGTGTTTCGAGAGTTTGGCGTGTACAAGATTTTTCTAATTTCATGACCTATTTATGCCATAAGCAAGCGGATGAAGGAAGTTTTGAACAACTTTTACAAAAATCAAAATTTGATTATTTAATTATTTCTGAAGCCTATCAAAAAACAATTGCTGAAAATTATGTTGGGCTAAGTTTTGATATAATATAATTGGTTAAAAAAAAATGCACTGATTTCTCAATGCATTTTTTATGAAGAACTTAAATCTATTGCCTTCTATTTTATTCATAACTGGCCAATACTTTATGACCACTTTCTTCTAACAATCTATCTTTTTTGAAAAGCTCAACATCAGATGAAACCATGTCGGCAGTCAATGATTTCAAATCATATTTGGGTTTCCAGTTTAATTGCGTCTGTGCCTTGGTAGGGTCACCAATCAACAATTCCACTTCCGTTGGTCTGAAATAGCGTTTATCTACTGCTACTACTTCCTTGCCGATTTCAACCTGATATTCAGGATTATGGCAAGCTACCACCACACCAATTTCATTTTCTCCTTCACCAGAAAAAGCCACTTCAATACCTACTTCAATAAATGCCATTCGAACAAACTCACGCACACGGGTAGTTACTCCAGTGGCAATCACAAAATCTTCAGGCTTATCTTGCTGTAAAATTAACCACATGGCCTCCACATAATCTTTGGCATGACCCCAGTCACGCTGAGCATCCAAATTACCCAAGAATATTTTGTCAGACATGCCCAATGCAATGCGAGCAACCCCACGAGTAATTTTACGAGTAACGAAAGTTTCACCCCTTAATGGTGACTCATGATTAAAAAGTATGCCATTACAAGCATACATATTGTAGGCTTCACGATAATTTACTGTGATCCAAAAACCATACATTTTGGCTACCGCATAGGGTGAGCGAGGGTAAAAAGGTGTTTTTTCAGACTGAGGAACCTCTTGCACCAAACCATAAAGCTCTGAAGTGGATGCTTGATAAATTCTTGTTTTTTGGGTCATCCCTAATAATCTCACTGCTTCCAAAATACGAAGGGTACCGATTCCATCCACTTGAGCAGTATATTCAGGCTCATCAAAGCTTACTTTCACATGGCTCATTGCCCCTAAATTATAGATTTCATCTGGCTGCACCTCTTGAATAATCCTAATAATATTTGTTGAGTCAGACAAATCACCATAATGCAATTTCAACTTAATATCATTCTCATGTGGGTCTTGATACAAATGATCAATCCTTTGTGTGTTGATTAACGAGCTACGACGTTTGATGCCGTGCACTTCGTATCCTTTGCTCAATAATAGCTCGACCAAATAGGCTCCATCTTGGCCCGTAACTCCTGTAATTAATGCTTTTTTCATTTTATATTTTATGACATTACCCTATTTCTAGACAAATTTTATGTTTTTTTTACAAAAATACTAAATATACAGGAGTAATAAAAAAAATAAATATTGAAATTTGTTACGCTTTAGTAGTCTCAATAAATAATATTTTAGAAATTTAGACTAGGGGCCAAACCTATTAAATATCATTAAGGCGTTAAACTGATGTTGGCTGGGCTAGTCAAAGCTCCCACTTGTCCGCCCAACGGGATTAATTGAAAATAAATCCCATTAGTAATTAAGCTTTGTCCTACCCCTAGCGAAACAGTGGTACTTAAGCCAACAGTCCCTGAGGAGAAATTGAAGGTGGGTATTGTTACGCTCAGTCCATTTAGACCTACTCCAAATTTTGTATTGGGATCAGAATAAGTATTTGAACCAGAAACACCACTAGTTTTCAAATACTGAAAGGCCGCTTCAAAAGAACCAGCAGCTATGCCATTATTTGTTGCATTTGCGGTATGCTTAACAATAATTTGTCCTCTGAAATTAATAGTAGCGTCTGGAAATGTAAAAAGCGAAACTGGTTGCGATAATACTAAAGACAATGGTTTATAAATTTGTTTTAATTGATAAAAATTCACTGCTTGCCAAAAACTTGGTGAGCTCTCAGGGCCATGATTGAGGTTGCTGTTTACTAATGAATAATAATAGATATTGGGTGTGGCGGAGCTTACCAGATCATTTTCAGAATAGGATGTTGCAGCACTATAAGCTGATTTCCAATGCACAATCTCAGGAATATTCAGCGGAAAACCTGAGGCTAAAGGCAGGTTTTGCCAAGTGGCCAAGCCAGATGGGTCTGATGTAAGTACCTTTGCATTGCCTTGGGTACCATTTACTATTTTGAGACTTCCATTCAAATCAAGTTTTGTGGTTGGGTTATTGGTGCCAATTCCTACATTTCCCGAATTGCCATTGTAAATATTATTACCAGAATTAACCCAATTATTCACCCAAGTAGTGCCATTATGAAACCAAAATGTTTTAGTATCTGTATCAAAAACCACCATACCCTCACCAGAAAGGACTATCCTGTTTGGAGTGGTCACTCGAGGAATGAGTAAGCCTTTATTGGGACTGGCAATATCAAGTATTGCATTAGCGGCCGGGGCAGCCCCAGTACTATTTATACCCACCTGGCAGAATGTTTTTTTTGAAAAAACAATTAAAAAAACTGTAAATAATTGAATAAATATTCTGGTTTTCATTTGCTTTTTTTTTAAATATTTTTTCATTCGATTGTGTAAAAGATTGTATGCCTCTAATAAATCAAGCCTTTCATTGAATAAAACTACCTAATTACCGTTACATGAAAATTTTGAGCTGGCGGGTTGATGTCGGCATTAGAAGCATTATAAAATTTTACTTCAACTGAATTTGGTGCCTCACAAAGTGCATGGCTAATTATAATGCCCGCAGGTAAGCCTTGTGATGGTGTGCAAATAACAGTTGAGCCTGGCTGGGCATTCGTTATTGTAAAAGTTGCTGTGCCTTCGGCCCCTGGAATAATATTGCCAATATCTCTAGTAGATGTCAATTTAAGAATTTCAGTAATACCTGTACCATTTGTGCCAATTGAGGTGATACCATTTACTTCAAGGCCAGTTAAAATTGCAGTACTTTTCCAAACGGCGGTGCCAGATGCATCAGTACTGGTCAAAATTTTATTTATTCCTTCACTATTGTTTTTAAATTGCAAATCGCCTGCTGTCTTTAGAGCTAAATTTCCTGCACCGCCTGTGGCGTATACTCCGTTTTGTGACGACTCAAAATAAGCGGCATAAGCTTGCCCTGCAATTAATTGACCCCCAGCTCCAGATTTTACATATAATCCATTACCCAATCCAGTATTAATTATTTCCATTAAGCCAGCCTGCCCTCCCGAATTTTCAGTACCAGAACCTGTGAAAGGCAGAGTGAATGCATTAGAATTGAAATCTGTCCAAATGCTACCATTCCAATAGTTGAAATGGTTGGTGCTGCTATTATAAATCATTAATCCTGCTGGTGGCGAGCTTATTCCGTCACGTGTGCCAGTATTCATTCTGGGTATTAACACTCCTTTATTGGGGCTTTCAACATCCAACATGGCGTTTACATTTGGGATCGAGTTGGTTTCTTTTATGCCTAATTGGGCTATAGAAGCAAATTGAAAAAAGACAAAAAGTATGGTTAAATTGGTTAAGAATATATATTTAATTTTCATGATTTTAGAATTTTAGAAAGTCAAAAAAAATTAACGAATAACAGTAATATGGAAATTTTGTGCTGGCGGATTGATAGGAGCAATACTTGCATTAAAAAATTTAACCTCAACTGAACCAGCTATTGGGCATAAAGCATAGCTTAAGAGGATGCCTAGTGGCAAATTTTGTGTTGGGGAGCAAATAATTGAAGAGCCGGGTTGCACGTTGGGTATATCAAAAGTAATAATAGCTTCACCATTAATTGCAATACTGCCGATGTCTTTGTTTTGCGTGACTTTTATTATTTCAGTGATAGCTGTACCATTGACTCCAATTGTGCTGGGACCATTTACATCTAAGGCTGTTAATGTAGCGGTGCTTTTCCAAACCCCCGTCCCTGCCGCATCAATACTAGTAAGTATTTTGTTTAAACCTTCTTCATTATTTTTAAATTGCAAGCCGCCCGCTGTTTTTAGAGCCAAATTTCCTGCACCGCCTGTGGCGTATATTCCGTTTTGTGACGACTCAAAATAAGCGGCATAAGCTTGCCCTGCAATTAATTGACCCCCAGCTCCAGATTTTACATATAATCCATTACCCAATCCAGTATTAATTATTTCCATTAAGCCAGCCTGCCCTCCCGAATTTTCAGTACCAGAACCTGTGAAAGGCAGCGTGAGTGGGTTAGAATTGAAATCTGTCCAAATGCTGCCATTCCAATAATTGAAATGATTGGTGCTACTATTATAAATCAACAAGCCCGCAGGAGGGGCGGCGATTCCGTCACGGGTACCAGTACTCATTCTGGGTATTAACACGCCTTTATTGGTGCTTTCCACATCGAGCATGGCTTTAGTATTGGGCACACTGTTAGACTCTTTGATGCCCAATTGGGCAAAAGTTTTTGAATTGATTAATAGTAATACAATCAAAAAAGATAGAAGTAGGTTGGTTTTCATATACATAAAGATTTATTTTACAAAAATTTTATTTACCATAAATCACAAAACTAAAAGGGTGTTTATCAATACACTACTTGCATTATATGTAAAGACTTCAAGGTCACCAGTTATGATTAAAAAAGAGGAAAATCTAGGAGTAGAAGCAAATGTGGATCCTACTATCGTATGATTCCCGATGGTTAAGCTTACCCCAGTTACTGTTATTTGCTTATGACCTACTCCCAAGTCAGTAATTGTAAAATTGCCTGTACCTGATAATATACTATTGTTGTCTTGAATAGTGCCGTAGGCAATTGGCACTAGATTAACATCACCGGAAGCAGTTCTATTGATTTCGCCAGTAAGCTTAATGGTCCCATTCACATCCAATTTTTGAGTGGCGGCTCCAGCTAATCCTACCCCTAAATTTCCAATCACTTTCACATTACCATTCACCTCCAATTTTTCATCAGGTACTTGTTCCGCAATTCCAACATTTCCAGTATTGGTAATTCTCATTCTTTCTAAATTATTCGTACCAAAAATTACCCCTGAATTTTCAAAATTCCAAATCTCCCCTTGTAAAAGAAGATTGCTCCCTAATAAAAATCCATCATTTATTCCATTGCCAGTACCAGCAGACTGTTGCATTAAAATGCTACTTACTACCCCATTAGCACTATTTACTACCAAATTACGAGTGGGTGCAGCAATACCAATACCCACATTACCACCAGAATAAGAAATACTTGAACCAGATACCGCCCACTGGTTGCCAAAAAGTGCTTGCTGCCAGGCGGTATTGTTAAAATAATTAAACTTTTTGGTTTGGTTATTGTATATCATCAA
>JAZKGO010000049.1:9057-19423 GCA_040385875.1 Bacteroidota bacterium | reverse complement strand
CAGTGTTTTAGAAAAGAGGATTTTTTATATAAAAATAAACTAATGTTTAAATACAACAAAAGAAAAATTTCCGTCAACATTTAACCCGCCCACATTAAAAACTTCCACTCTAAAGGTTGAGTTTGGCTCGAAAGGATATACTGTGGCAATTAGGGGGTTGGCCGATTGAGGAACCACTTTATAAAAATAGTTTGTATAACCTGTTATTGCTTCACCCGATATGATAATCTCGTATACGCCCGTAGATATTTTACTAGAATTAACATTTCCTGAACTTCCTGATAGGCCTCCTGATGCCAATACTTGACCATAGGCTATCGGCAGTAAATTGGCATTACCTGTGGATGTTCGATTTATTTCGCCAGCGTTAAATTTAATATTCCCCGACGCTTTTACATTCCCTGCAACACCTAGCTTTGAACTAATGGATGGTGTATTGATGGCAACATTTCCATTGGACAATATTCTCATTCTTTCTGTATTATTGGTACCGAAACGGATGCCACCATTTTCAAAATTCCAAATTTCGCCATCAAAAGCAACATTGGTACCCAGCATAAATCCATCGGTGCTGGTATTGCCTGTGGCAGCTCCCTGCTGAAGTAAAATATCAGGGCTTCCGCCACTATTTATGACCAAATCACGTGTTGGATTGGCAATACCAATACCCACTAAGCCAGTTGTATAAGAAATATTTGCCCCATTTATGTTCCATTGTTCGGTGTAAGTTGATTCTTTCCATGCCAAGTTGTTGAAGTAATTGAACTTTTTGGTTTGGCTATTGTAAATCATCAAACCATCTGCTGGGGTAGCTATTCCATCTCTGGTAGCGGTGTTCATTCTAGGAATTAGCAGTCCTTTATTGGCACTTTCCACATCCAGCATGGCTTTGGTGTTGGGTGCCGTATTGGTTTCCTTTATGCCTAATTGCGCCAGTAAATTCGCAGAAATAAATAGCAGAAAAAATATTTGTAATACGTTGATTTTCATGTGAATATTTATAAATAAAGTGTAAATAATTTTAAAAACCTCACTCCCCTAAATCCCCTCCCTCCTGTTGAGAGTGGGGACTCTTGACCCCGAAGCCTAATTGTTTTAGTCAAAAAAATATTTTAAGATTATTGGCTATTAGGAATAAATTAATTAAAGTTTATATATAACAAATGAAAAAGTACCGTCTTGATTCGAGCCACCTATTTCAAAAGTTTCCACTCTTAAAACTCCACTAAAAGGATAAGTTGTGGAAAATTGCGGATTGGCTGATAAGGAAACTGCCGAAAAAATGTAATTTGTGGTACTATTTATCGCTTCGCCAGTTACCGTAATTTCATAAATACCATTTGTAGCGGGCACCTTACTTACTGTAAAATTGCCTGTACCCCCTAATATTCCGCCAGCCGCCGAAACGTTGCCATAAGCAATTGGAATCATATTGGCTGCACCGGTAGAAGTTCTATTTACTTCACTAGTACCTGACAACAAAATATTAAGAGACACATTTATATTTCCATTAACATCTAGCTTTTCAGTAGGAGCTTCATTATTAATGCCAACATTTCCACTGCTTGTAATTCTCATTCTTTCAATATTGGAGGCCCCAAACTTTATATCAGCAGATTCAAAATTCCAAATTTCACCATCTAAATTCGTGTTGGTACCCAACATAAATCCATCATTGGCGGTATTACCCGAAAATGCGCTTTGCTGTATAAGGATATCGGGACCATCAGCACTATTTAGCACCAAATTGCGAGTAGGGGTAGGGGAACCAATACCTACAAAACCGGTTGAATAAGAAAGACTGGTTCCGTTAAGTTCCCAAATGTCACCAAAAAGGGCTTCTTGCCAAATGGTATTGTTGAAATAGTTGAACTTTTTGGTTTGGTTGTTATAAATCATCAGGCCATCTGGTGGGCTGCCAATTCCGTCTCTTGTTAATGTACTCATTCGTGGAATTAATATGCCTTTATTGGGGCTATCTACATGCAACATTGCACTGGGGTTAGGAGCTGCGCTGCTTTCATTTATGCCCAGCTGGGCAAAAGTTTCTGATTGCAAAAAAAGAATTAGAGATAATGTGAATAGATTTGATAGTTGTTTGGTTTGCATAAATTATACAGTTTGTTTGATTAAATTATTTAATTAAAAAAGTGGCTACACAATTGATTTTGACTTTTCATTCAATTAAAAAGCACCATAAAAATAATAGAAATTTTAAGAATTAAATCTTCCCAAAACGTATTTCCTTTTTCTCCTTGAAATCGGTAATTCTTTCCCATTTCGCAAACAAATAGAATGCTGATCTTCCGATATTTTGTTACAAAAAGTAGGGTTTACAAAATAAGATCGATGGATTCTGCACCAGCCACTATCTTCTAAAATTTGCTCGAAATACTTGATGGGTCGAGTTTTCAGTTGCACCTTGCCATCTGTTTGAATAAAAAGGCAATAACTTTCTGAAGCTTGCACGTAAGCTCCATTACTTAGGTTTAAGATTTTCCTGCTCATGATTGATGTTTTTTTTAGTTTGTGTTTTAGCTAGATTATTTGAATAAAATAAATTACTGTCTTCATTAATTTTATATTATCATTAGGCCAAATACAAATATAGTGGTTAGTAAAACTAATAAAAATGATGAATAATCATCAATATTATTAGTTGTCTTGGGTTTTGCATACACTAAGCAGAGACAAGGCATGCCTTGTCTCTATGGTTAAGGCATGCCTTGTCTCTACAGACATTAAATAATACCTTCCGTAAAAACATATTTTACCAACTCCGCTGTGCTACTTGTATTAGTTTTTCGAAGCATATTTTGTCGATGATTATTAACTGTAACCGTACTGATGTTAATTTCATAAGCCACCTGTTTTGAGGTGTAACCTTCAGAAAGCAAACGCACTATTTGTTGTTCACGCTTTGATAGAACTGACTGATTTTGGGTGAGTTTAGGTGTTAAATCCGTAGTTTTATACGTAAAAAATTGTTGATTTTTTTCATCATTAAAATTAAGGATGGATAACATGGGTTCATTATCATTTCTAATATGTGAAATATCTGCAAAAAACTCCAATGAGGCTAAAAGTATTCCTTTGTTATCAGCCAAAAGAGGTTGGCCTTGATGGAAAATGTATTTTATTTTGCCTTTTTTATCAATGGCCCGATAATAAAAATTCCATTTCAGCTTAAATCGTTCGGGTATAGTAAGGGTTTCGGCATAATCCACTACTAGTTTTGCAAAATTAAAAAATGGCATCACGTCATCAGGATGGATGCATTCCATAATAAACTCACCCACAGGCTTATTATGCCATTTTTCAGCGGTCATACCTAATATTTGTTCAACCGCACCACCCACACTGGCATATTGCATGCTTTGATGATCCATTACCATATAAAAAAACGGCCCCGGTGAGCACGACAATTGGATAGCTCGATGTAGAGCCAATTCGAATTCTTCGGGCTTTAATGGCACTCGTTGATCTTCAGCAATATATTGCTGCACGCCAGTAAAAAGACGGTGCCGCCACTGATTCATGGCTTCATTCACATGCATATTCTTTAGTTTTTTAGTATATTTTTGAGTAAAGCGACCTCTTTTTTCAATTCCAAAATCATTGCCTGCTGCTCCTGAATAGCTTTCAGGGCGATTACGGAAAGTTGAGAATAGTTGATACCCATTATATTATCCACTGAACTTGGATTGCTAGGGTCGGCTTTTGTGGGTAAAATATCTACTACTTCAGGGAAAAGCTCAATCATTTCTTGGGCGATAAATCCCAATGACTTTATATTGCTGGGATTACTATCCTTCATTTCGTATCTGCTTGGCTTCAAGTACATTACCTTGCTTAAAACCGATTCCATGCCCTCAATATTCCTTTTCAATCGCCTATCAGAAGTATCAGAGTGGCCGCCGTCAGTAGGTCTGACCCAGGCTTTTGTGCCTCCCAAATACATAAACATAAGGCAGGAACTTCCTGTTTCGTTGCTATATACTTCGTTTCTTAATTCCCAATGAGTATTATTCCAATCTGGTGAAAATAATCGGATTCCCCCATCTGTTAATTTTTGGGCAATATCCAAATTGTAATAACCAGCCGGACTAATATTTATCCCGACATTTCCATCGCCATTTCCTACCTGAATTTTGGCACCAGGCAGGTCATTCAATATTACCTTTCCCACGGTTCTTCCAGGCCTTATATAGGTATCCTCATTATTTGAATGGTTAAAATAAGAGGCATAATTAGTACCTCCAAAAATAGCCGTTCCATCAAAATTACCATTTTTGGTCACATAAAGAGTGGTGTTCGCCGCACCAGCGGCAATACTCACATTTCCATTATTTTGAATAGTCAAGGCTCTTTTGCCCGTGTTGGTCAGGTTATTACCCGCTCCATTTGCAAACATATCCAATGCCATTGTACCCCCACCAGGATCAAAATACTGTATAGCAGCAAAGCCGTTGGCCATATATTTACCTTGTCCAGCAGTATTATCACGGTATTGGTTAAAACCGATAGTTGGCCAGTTTTGTTGTAAGCTAATTCCACTGGCACCAGTACCAAAAATTGCATTGGTATTCCCTACTCCTGCCACACCCGAAACCTCTAGCTTGCCTCTGGTTGGGCTCACAAGTCCTATACCCACATTGGCGATATTGCTATTGTAAATATGGTCGCCAGAAGTAAGCCAAGGAGTGGTATTGGCTACATTGGCAGTGGTTAGCAATTGTTGCCAACTACTACCATTATGATAGAAATAGGCTTTGATATCTGTGTCATAAACGGTAAGGCCAATTGTCCCTGTTATGGCTGTCCTCTGACCAGTATTCATTCTTGGCATTAATAGACCTTTTGAAGTACTGCTTACATCAAGCATCGCATTGGTTGCAGGGGCTGTGCCGTCTGAGTTGACCCCTAATTGGGCAAAGGAACTTCTCATCAAAATTGACGAAAGACTCAATCCTAAAAACATAATTAATAGCTTGATTTTCATACATTTATAGATTTTAGTTTGCAATTTCAAATGTATAAAAAAATAAATAATTATGGGCTTTTTTAATCATAACTTATTAAATGGTAACCATAAAAAAATGTCGCCTATTAATCTAGGCGACAAAATATAATAGACAAAAAATACTTATTCTATTCCTTCAAATTAGAAGCCGAAATACCATTGATTGATTCCTTTAAAGTAGCAAACTCCATCTTTAATTTATTGATGTCGGAGGTCTTATCATTCAATTGCTTCTGTAAATCTTTAATACCCTCCATCAATACGGGTACTAAAGCAATATAATTTACTGATTTATAGCCAGTTTCATTGGTGGAGACCAACTCAGGAAATATTTTCTCTACTTCCTGAGCGATGAATCCAATCTGGGTTTCAAGAGGCTTGGAGGCTTCAATCCAATTGTAAGATTTGCCATTCATTGCCATAATTTTTGGCATAACATTCTCAATTAACCGTACATTTTTTTTGAGCCTTGCATCACTTGTTAGTGTAAATTGACCATTCACCGTTACACTTCCATCGCCTGAAATTCTAAAAAGCTCTTTGGAAGAGGCAGAGGTTAAACCCGCATAAAATATATGGTTTCCATTATTAGTACCAATTTGATAGCGCATTATATTTGAATTGATACCTAATCCATAATATTGATGGTCGTTATTAGCCGCTTCATGCAAAACAATTTTTCTATTGGCAAGGGCATTCGAAAATTGTAAGGGAGCATTGGTAACACTTGTTCCAATACTTACATTGCCTAGACCCGAATTATATAGATTGCTACCTACCACTGCCCAACCAGCGACTGCTGTACCAACAGTTTGCCAAGTTCCGACCCCATTTGCATCGGAAGTAAGCACTTTATTAGCACCTTTTGATACATCATCCATCTTTATTTTGCCAATAACAGAAAGTTTTTCAGAAGGAGTTGGATCATTTATTCCAATATTCCCGGTATTATTTTGTATTTGCAACCTTTCACCGCCTCCACCCAATTCAAAAAATTGTAAATTATCTGTGCCTGGCTGGTTTCTTAAATTCCATTGGGTAACACCATCCTTAAAAAATCTGATAGAGGCATCACCGCTAAAAGCATCTATATCAAGCACTGAAAAGCCAGAGGTTGATTTATTGCGAATCCCTGTACTGCCACTGTGAAGAATATCCAGTTTGTGACTAGGATTAGAGGTGCCAATACCTACCTGTGTGGAAAGATTGTAAATTTCTGTTCCATTCAGTACCCAATCTGAAAGGGGGGCGGCCGTTTTTAATTCTTTTCCTGTTTTACCATTTTTGGGTTTTACTATTTCATCAATGGTGGAGTCTTGGGCAGCTAATTTATTTGATAAAATTATAAAAAATAAAATAGCAAAAAGTAGATAGTTTTTCTTTTCCATAGTTTTGAATATTTAGCACAATTTTTTACAAATAAAATTAAAAAATCAAAGCATAAAACTTTAAATGTCAACTGATTAGCACACTTGCAATTTAAATATTTTTTTGATTCAACCATAAAAAAACCGCCTGAAATTATCAAACGGTTTTGGTCAAAAGGTGGACATAATTTTAAGCTTAAATCGAAAGTCAATTCCTCCACTTCAATACATTTTTCCTTAGCCTTCGTGAGATGGGTAGTTGTTTTCCGTTTTGCAGATAAATCGTGCTTCTGTCTTCCGAAATATATTGAACATAATCCGGATTGACCATAAAAGATCGGTGAATCCTGCACCATCCATCCGACTCTAGAATGGACGAGAAATGTTTAATGGGCCGTGCTTTTACCACCACTTTGCCATCACCTAATACTAACAGACAATAACTTTGTGCGGCTTGGAAATAGGCGATTTTTTGTAAACTGATTTTGGGAGTCATGAGTATATAATTGTTTTTAAAGGTCTAATAAAAATCCTGATCCAAGTCGTATTCGATGTAGTCAATGCCCGAACATTCATTGCGCCATTTATACAAGCACCTTTTGTCGGCATTTCGTGGCTTCTATTTGTTAATATTTGAATAATTACTAACCGACATTTTCAAATTGTTAAATTCCTTTTTGATTTGGTCAATTTCATTTACTTTGGAAGTTAGAGTACTGATTAACAAATCAATATTCTTATTTTTTACATCCATTTCCTTTTTCAAATCCTTTATTGATTCTATTAACAGTGGCACTAGCTTGGCATAATCTACCCCTTTATAGCCATCGGCAATTTCTTGCACAGCCTCTGGCACTATTTTCTCTACATTCTGTGCTAAAAGACCAATCTGATGCATTTTGCCGAAATTATTACTTTTAAACTCCTCATCACGCCAATCATACTCATAGCCAGATAGTTGCATAACTTTATCCAACGAACCATTCAATTTTTTTATATTTTTCTTGAATCGTTCATCACTACTATAAATGGTACCTCCAACGTTGATGTACCCATTTACCGTAAATTTTTGATTTTGGTTACTTGCTTTGGCCAATTCAAAATAATTTCCTTCGGCATCTAGTGTACCAAAGGCCACTTTGCCTGCTGGGCCGTCACATTGGATCCTCAGCTCATTTGACCATACACCTAGGCCAACATCGCCTAAACCACCTTTAAATAATGATATTGCTATTTTACCAAATGGATTATTAAATGCAAGAGGAGTATGAGCGTTTGAATTGCCAATTCCAACATTGCCATTGGTAGTATTCATAGTTAGGCCCCAATTAGCCCCAGTACCCCCATAAAAGCCTACCTGATCATCCGCAGCCATGCCAATAAATGCAGAATTAATGGTATTTGCATTATTTGTAAGCCACAAGCCTGCCGAGTTTGTACCTGTGGTTAGTTGTAGCCTACCTTTTAAACTCATCCCATACTCGCCACCATTTATAATCCTTGCCCTTTCAGTAAAACTACCACTTTGCCCATGGCCAAAAGCTATATTAGAACCTGACCCATCCGTATGTATTTGTAAAAGACCACTTTGAACACCGAATCCATAATGATTGCCAGCATTACCCCAAAGCGATATTTTGTCACCCAAACTACTGGAAAAATTCAATGGAAAACCAGCTGTGGAGGTACCAATACCCACGTAGCCAGCCGCTAATGCTGTATTGTAAACATTATTGCCGGTGATTGTCCAACCGGAATTTGGCGCTGCTGGAAGAGCCTGCCATTTACCTAATCCATAGGCATCAGAGGTAAGGACTTTGCCTGCTCCCTGAAAAGTGTCCTCTATTTTTAAACTACCCACTATATGGGTAGTTCCTGCAATATGCAATTTTGAATCAGGGTCGGGGGTTCCAATACCCAAATTCCCTCCTTTCAGCCTCATCCATTCTCCAAAATATTGGCCATTTGCATAAAAGGGATCGTCTCTTCCAAAAATAATACTGGAGGTATTGTCCCAAACATGCAAGTACATATCACTTGCATAAACGGTTTGGGTAGGTTTGTAGCCTATACCTGCTTTGATATTGTTATAACCCCAGTCGAATAAAATACTTTTGGGTGTATCGCCAAATGTTACAGGAATATTGATGCCTCCAGATGAAACTCTCGTGCCACTATAACCATTAGTGCCTCCAAAAAATCCTGTCCCTCCAACCATCAAATCATTATTGATTATTGTGTTACCCGCCACCTGTAATTTTGCTCCAGGAGTGGGGGTACCAATTCCCACATTAGCTGCATTGGAATTATAAATATTGTCGCCAGAAGTTAGCCAAGGTGTATTGCCTGCAACGGTTGATAAATTTTGCCAGCTCGTACCATTATAAAACCAATAACCTTTGGTATCGGTGTCATAAACAGTAAGACCGTCTGTTGCCGTGGCGGTTAAAGTAGTTCGCTGGGCGGTGTTCATACGTGGAATTAATAAGCCTTTTGTGGTGCTGCTTATATCCAACATGGCATTTGTGGAAGGAGCTGAACCAGTTGCATTAATACCGATCTGGGCTGCAATTTTTTCGACAAAAAATAGTATAAATAGGAAAAAAAAGCGTCGTAACTGATTGATTTTCATAGTCTTGATTTTTTAATTTTATGGAAAATATCATATTGAAGCAAAGAAAAAAATGGGAGGTCTCTTTGGTAAATTTAAAGAAATATTATCAATGAAACTTATGCTTCCTAGAGAAAATCAAATTCTATTTTTCTCGCTAACAATCTCCTTCCATTCTATCATTTTTCGATTCTATCAATTGGGGATAAACTGTGCATAAGCTGCTACTTTCACAAAAAATGGTCCGCCAATAGTAACCATTACTTCATGAAATTTGAAAGAATGTAGACCAGGCCCAACATTTAAAATAATAGGCCCAACCGCATGATCATAATCTGGCTGTGTAACCTGAGTTTGCGCTTGAATAAAAGCCGTATGCACCTCTGAATTATCAAGATAAGTTTTTAGTTGCCAAACAAATGTACAGGCATCGAGAGGATTTATACAGGCAAAAATTGATTGTGTGGTCGGCCAAATGATAAGTTTACCCGGAACTGTAGTTGTAAAATTCGCCGTACTATTCGGTATATAATTATTAAAATTGGAAGGTACTGGATAGGCCGCTGTTTGGGCTAAAACAATTGGCATAATAAAATCACTTTTATTGATCCATTGTGGAGCACCTGCTCCACCACTAGTTAAAACCTGTCCGGCAGCCCCTGTATTTCCATTAATAGCTAATGCACCATTGGGTTTTACGGAAAATCGATCGTTAAAAACACCTGCTGCATCATAGCCAATTGAAACTTGGGCATTTGGATTATCTGTATAGATTTTTAATTGGTTGCCACCTACCGAAAAGCCGACATCACCTGTTGCACCAGGATATAGAGTTATCTTTTTCTCCAAAGTAGCTGCAAATGCCAAAGGGGCGTTGGGATTGCTATTACCAATCCCCACTCTACTATTTAAACCATTATAAGTAAAACCCCAACCGCCGTTGGCTGGCCCACCATAAAAACCTACATTTTGATTGTTTTGAGTACCCATAAATGCCAATAGAGCTGAATTATCTGCCTTATAAAGCCAAACTCCCCCACCATTGTTGATATCCGCAGTCCCGTTTCTTATAAGTAACCGACCGTTCAGCAATGAGCCATCCGCTCCAGAATTAAAAACCCTCATCCTTTCGGTAAAACTTCCACTTGAGCCATGGCCAAATGCGATATGAGCCTGTGGAGCATCTGAATACATTTGAAACAAGCCACTCTGAACACCAAATCCATAGTGACTACCACTATTTCCATAAAATGAAATCTTATTGCCAAGCGTGGAAGCAAAATTGAGCGGCATACCTGGATTGGTCTGGCCTATCCCTACATTGCCCGTATTATAATAAATATTACTCCCGTTTGTGGTCCATTG
>JAZKGO010000049.1:7211-8957 GCA_040385875.1 Bacteroidota bacterium | reverse complement strand
ATTGGATTTTGATATAAAAAAGCAAATAGTTACTGCTAAATAAATAAGCTTTCTTTTATTGTTCATGACTTTTATTAATTTAAATTGATACGATAATTTTCCTAAACAAAGTTGCCAATACTTTGGATAGCAGGCAATCATAGAAAAGCATGAAATTGAGAATTCCCCTTTTTGGGGGATATGAATTTTAGAATTGGTTTGACTAAATTTACATAGTAAAGTAAAAAATCTGAATGGATAGTTTTGGAGAAATTTAACAATGGCAATTATGCTTGAGTCAAGAAGATCCGATTAACTGATTACAGGTTTAGACCTATTTTCAATGAAAAATATTATACTACTGATCTTGTTGGTTTTATCAGCAAATTGCTTTGGGCAGGAAGGCCGAAGTAGATTGGATAGTATCAATTCGATTATTTTGAAATTAAAATCTAAGCCTCGTTCCTTTCAAACTGATACTTTAATTGTATTCTATTTGAATGAAATAGTAGATGAAGAAATTAGTTTGAATGGTACGGAAAAAGGAATAAAAATAGCAGAAGAAGCTATTACGCTTTCCGAAGAGATCAATTGGAGGAAAGGAATTGCTAATTCGATGTTTCGTAAAGTGGAAGCCATTCAGGTAAAAAGCCAATATTTTAGTGCGATTAAAGAGTCGCTAAAAATAATAAATTTATTTAAAAAGGAGGAGTTTCCAGCCATATATATGAAATGCATACGCCAAATAGCGGCCTGCTATATGTGGATGGAACGGCCAAAAGAAGCCTTGAAATATTATAACTTATTGTTCAAAGAAAATGTCCCAAACTATTTATCCACTTCAGCTTACAACGATTCGTTCACTGAATTTGGGGCATTATATACTAGATATCTGGATAATCCCAAAAAAGGGATGGAATATTTTACAATCGCAAAAAAAGCTTATGAAGCAAAAAAAGACACCTTTGGTTTGGCGTATTTGAAAAGTTATATGGGTTTTGCTTATGAAAAATTAGGCAACAGAAAAATGGCAGAAGAGTCATTTGATTTTGCCATCAAATATTATAAAAAATTGGGTGTCAATTACATACTGCCTGATGCACTTAATTATGCATCAGAATATTATTATAGAAAAGGCGACAATAAAAAATCTGAAAGTTTGGCTGAGGAAGCCTTTCAATTGGCCGATAAATTGAAAATATTATTTAGCCAACGTGATGCCAACAAAAATTTGTATTTAGTCAAAAAAGCGTCAAAAAATTATGAGGCAGCTTTAAAGCATTATGAACTTTTTGCTGATTCTCGTGACTCAATGAGCGAAGCCAACATAGATGATCGATTGAAAGTGGTTCGATATGAATATGATACCCAATTACAAAAAGCAGAGATTGACAAAAAAACCCAAGAAAATGAACGAAAAAACAATTTAATAATTAGCTTAATAATTGGCATAATTGGTTTGGGAGTAATTGCATTTTTCGCTTATCGTTATGTAAATATTCGTAAAATAATTGCAGAAAAGGAAGTTTTACAATTACAACAGGAAAAACAGTTAATTGGCTCTAATTCTGTATTGAAGGGCCAAGAAGAAGAAAGAAGTCGGCTCGCCAAAGACCTTCACGATGGTTTAGGTGGCTTATTATCAGGTATTAAATTTACACTTAATTCTATGACCGGAAACCAAGTAATTTCAGAGCAGAATAGTAACGTATTCAACAGGGCATTGGGCCAGCTCGACAATGCCATTTCGGAGCTTCGAAGGGTAGC
>JAZKGO010000049.1:0-7111 GCA_040385875.1 Bacteroidota bacterium | reverse complement strand
GGGACTTAAAGCCCTCTCTTTTGGAGAGGGTTGGGTGAGGTTATCAAAGAAAATAATTTCTAATGCACAAAGCCAATGAGTTGCAATGTGATTTTTTTAGGATAAATAATTTACATAGTTAAATTATTTCTAGCATATAACAAGATTTAATAGCCTATTACCAATTGCTAACAGCCAATAGCCATGAAAACAAAAATACTTATCGTCGACGATCACTTGATAGTTATTGAAGGGTTAAAATCATTATTAGCTGGCAATGAATCGATTGACTGTGTTGGTGCGGTTACAAATGCTTTTGATGCCATCCTTTTTTTGAGAAATCATGAAGTGGATATTGCCTTTCTAGATATCAATTTACCTGAAATATCAGGCATTGAACTTTGCAAAAAAATAACGGATGAATTTACAAATGTAAAATGTATCGCCCTCACCACCTTTGCAGAGCGTAGCTATATTTCTCGAATGATTCAAAGTGGAGCGATGGGATATTTACTCAAAAGTTCATCAAAAGAGGAACTTTTTGAGGCGGTTGAACAAGTGTCGAAAGGAGGCTATTTTATGAATGTGAATCTAACGGAAACCACAAAAACTGAATCTGAAAAAAAAGCACCCTATCTTACCTTAAGAGAAAAAGAAGTTTTGAAACATATAGCCGAAGGTCTCACCAATCCTCAAATTGCCGAAAAATTATTTGTGAGCACCCTCACAGTCAACAGCCATCGCAAAAGCCTTTTATTGAAATTTGACGTGCAAAATACCGCACATCTTATCAAATTGGCCAGTCAATGGGATTTGATTTAATAAAAAAATCATGACTCGATAAAGTTGCTTTTGAATAAATCAAAATTTTCAATAAACAATTTTCAATGGTCAATGCTCATTTTTGAGGGACGACTAATTAATTTTGAAAATTGAGAATTCAATATTGAATATTTTTGCAAAAAATCACACTTTCAAATTTGAGATTCCCCCATCCACGTGTAATATTTGACCCGTAATCCATGAAGATTGATTTCCTAATAAAAAGGCAGCAGTTTGCGCAATGTCAATGGCCGAACCTATTCTCTTAAGCGGGTGACGTTGTGCATTGGCTTCTATTTTTTCTGAACTATTTAGAATATTTGCTGCTAAAGGGGTTTGTGTAATAGAGGGAGCGATACAATTTACCCTAATAGTGGGAGCCAACTCGGCTGCTAAAGCTCTAGTTAAACCCTCAATTGCCCCTTTTGAGGCAGAAACCAAGCTATGAAAGCCAAAACCAGTTTGCACTGCCACGGTTGAAAACAATACAACTGAAGCGGATTCTGATTTTTTCAGTCTTGGCAAAACAGCCTGAATTACTTTCACCGCCCCCACTACTTGCAGTTGATAATCCTCGACAAAATCCTGCGGCTTGAGCCTTCCGAATGGCTTTAAATTGATAGCACCTGGGCAATACAAAAGCCCATCCAAAGTTTCTGGTAAAAAATTTAAATCAAATTCATTTTCCAGCACATTTAACTGGAAATATTTCGCCTCATTACTAGGCATTTCTTTGGAAAAATAGGTTGCAAATACTTGATTTTCAGTTGATAAAAGAATCTTTACAGTCGCCAATCCGATACCCGATGAACCTCCAATTACTAAATAGTTTTTCATGAATAAACAACTCAGTTTGGGGCAATTTTGTTTTCAAGTCTAATTGAAAATAAAAAAGTTCAATCCGAAAAAACCATTACTATTTGTGGTAGATTTAAAGGTATAAAACTAAAATTTTTGGCTAAAATTAGTTTCCAATGGCCACCAAATTCCACCTAACCCAATAATCCATTGCAGAATTATCTGTATTGATTATCTTGCCAGTACACTGTGTGTTATTGCAGCCGTAAATCACTAATATAGCTCTATATAATTCTCCTGCATCACCACCTGATGCATATTGGCTTCCCACTAATACTGCTGGAGTACTTGTATAGCCAGCTGGAAGATTAATGGTAATTTCATGAGAACCATGTGCTGGAATAGGATACTCAGCAGGTGGGGTTCCCCAAGTAGCTGGTTGTGGTGTTACAAATCGAGCAATTTTTATATTATTATTGTCAAGTACGTTATAAGCAACTCCTTTTCCTCCATTTACATAGGCTGCACCTTCAATATTTGCAGTTCCGTCGATATATGCATTTCCATCAGCACGTAAATTATTACTACTATGTATGGATCCGCTCACATCCAAAGGATAGACTGGGACAACCCCAATACCCACATAACCTCCATTTAGAAAATACATTCTTGGAGTACTCCCTTCATTTAAATAAAGATAATTATTAGCAGAGGAATATGAAAATGCCCAAGTTTTGGAATCAATGGTATTTGTAATAGCTAAACTTCCATCGAAAACATTCAGCTTATAATTAGGATATCCCCCAATACCAAGCCAACCATCAGTTGTAATATAGCCAGTTGTGTGAAAGTTGCCAACAACATGCAATTTGTATAGAGGGTCGAGCACGCCAATACCCACATTACCGCCCGAATAGGAAATTTTGGAACCATTGACATTCCATTGATTGCCAAATAGTGCATTTTGCCAAGCTGACCCATCATAATATCTGAAATTATGACCTGTGGTATTGTAATAAAGTAAACCTTCTGTAGGCGAAGCCAAATCAGATGAAACACGAGGAATTAATATTCCTTTTGTGCTGCTTTTTACATCCAACATGGCGTTGGTGGAAGGTTCTGAATTATCTGAGTTTATGCCTAATTGGGCAAATGAATAATTAGTTGAAAGTACAAGTACTAATACTAATACTAATAATTTTTTTATTGTATTGATTTTCATGGACTTCAAGTTTAAATATTAAGCAAATTTTTGAATTTTTTAGCTCATTTCTTACCAATAATCATAGCCGAAACACTGGCATTGGCAGCTACGGAGTTCGTTGATCCCACATTTTTAAATCTTACTTGCGCCGAGGTAGTACCAATAGAATCAATTGTAAGAATTACATTACCTGGGTTGGTAATCCCAGTAGTACGGCCCCAAGCTATTGCTGGTGGGCTTGCAAACGTTTCGCCAAAAACAAAAGTAAAATCACCAGACAATTCCCCAGGGCTTAAGGTAATATTTAAATTAGCTGGTGTAACTGCATCTCTTATTACCATTTGAGAGGTATCATCGCTACGAACAATACCTTTGCCATTATTGGTAGTGGTATTACCATCCACAGCCAAATTACTGTTGGCATTCAATGTACCATTTACACCCAAAGTTCCATTAATGCTTTGGTTGCCACTTGTTGTGACATTTCCATATACATAAAAGTTGGTACCTACTTCCAAAGTGGTTGCAAAATACCCATTACCATTCACATACAAATCGGTTGTTGGTGAGGTGGTTCCTATTCCCACATTTCCAGTTGCAGAAATTGTCATTCGTTCTAATCCATTGGTGCTAAAACCCAATGCCGCATTTTCATGATTCCATATATAAGCCTTTCCGTTCGAAGTGGAGAGATTTCCAATATAAAGACCATCCCCAGGGCCAGAACCTGTTGTTAGATTTTGAAATAGCATATTCGCACCATCAGATTTATAGATTGTAAATTGTGTCGCTGGTGTGGTGGTGCCAATCCCTACATTGCCCAAAGAATAGGAAATAGACGAGCCATTAATATTCCATTGATTACCAAAAAGGGCATTTTGCCATGCCGTACCATCGTAATAGCGAAAATTATGACCAGTAGTATTGTAATAGAGCAAACCTTCTGTGGGCGAGGCCAAGTCAGCCGAAACACGAGGGATTAATACCCCTTTAGTGGTGGAGCTCACATCGAGCATAGCATCTGTGGAAGGTGCTGCGCCAGTAGCGTTGACCCCTAGTTGGGCATATACTAAAGTTGGCAAAATGAATAAAACTAAAAGGCTTATTCTTTTGAGTAGGTAGTTGATTTTCATATCAATATAAATTTAGTTTTTTCCAAATTTATAAAAAAAATCAAAACAAAAAATCAAAAAATAGTGCTGAATTATTATTCGGCGCAATAGGTTAAACGATCAATAATTTTTTCAATGTAATTTTCAAAAACCTGCCGTTTTGTTGGTTCTAAAAAAATGAAGTAAAATTTAATAAGTTGTATTATTTTGCTAAAAAATTAAGGTGTCTTAAGTATAAGATTGCTTCCAAAACCTAAAATCAACGTTCCATTATTCTCCAAATTTTTGCCATTGGCAGTGATATTTTCCCCAATGGTAACAGTATGCCCAGCATTGATAATAATCTCATCTAAATCGGTAGGCACACGCCCGCAGGACCAAGTGGTAGGATCATTCCATTGGCCGGTTTGAATGGAAAATATATAGTTTAGACTTGAAGAAATAGGGCTACTAAAATCTGAAATATAATTATTGAAAAGACCCATTATTTTGTAATAATAGGTTTGGCCTAAATTCAAGTCTTCATTATCTGTGAAGTTTAAAAAATTGGAAGTAAATATTGCTACTGTAGTATAGATACCATTTTCAACTGTGGCTTTATAAATTTTATAACCAGTTTCTTCAATTCCATATAAATAATCATCCCATTGCATCGTAATTGAGCCGCATTCTTTGGGAACTATTCTAAAGTTTTTAGGTATTGGGCAAGAAGCTAATTCAGAAGCAATAATACTTGGTTCACTTACTCCAGAGTTAAATATTGCAAGTACATAGTATTTGTAGCTTGCATTATTTGCTAAGTCTTTATCAGTATAGTAATTATTTAAAGGCATACTATTTACTAATTCCGAAAATGGCTCATTATCAAAGGATCTAAATATTTTGTATCCCACACTTCCCAATATATGGTTCCAACTGAGGTAAATTTCTGTACAATTATGGCTTGTTGCTTTTAAAGCCAATTCTTGAGAACAATTCGTAGTACCTTGTATAGGCTCGCTATCAATTGAATTTCCAAATCCAAATCTGCCATAAATTTTAAAGGAATATTGAGGACCCGGCAAATCAGTTAGTTGAATATTTGTTGAATTAGAAGATGGGTTAGAAAAAATCGTATAATTTATTCCGTCAGTTGACCCTAATATGGTAAAGCCTTCTTCATAAATTCCATCAGAATAGTCATCCCAGGCCAATGATATACGACCACAAGTTGAGGAATTGACTCTAAAATTTTTTGGTGATTCGCATATATAATTTACTTGTGCGGGAGTTCCTAAATTAGTTTCAAAACCATTTACTATTCCAGATACTTTATAGTAATAGGTTGTATTTAAAACTAATTCAGTATCATTTCGATAGGCATAAACATTGGAATTTACTTGGTCTAAAATAGCATAAACACCATTTTCTGCCTGCGATCTATAAATTTTGAATCCCGATTCGTTTATTCCATTTGGAAAATCATCCCATGCTAAGGTTACCTGCCCACAGCCAGAGTTTGTAATTCTTATATTTGAATTGAATTGGCAGTTATATTGTCTATAATTTACATTACTAAACTCTGTTAAGCCACCATTCAAAATTCCCTTAATCTTATAAAAGTAGGTTTGCCCATCTGCCAAATTGTATTTATCAATATAATTATATTCATTCGGTCCTACGGAATTAATTAAAGTGTAATTACTCTCTAATGTTTCTGACCTATAAATTTGGAATCCCAATTCAACTAGGTTTGGCGTATTATCCACCCAATTAATATTTATTTGGCCACAAAATGTTGAGGTAAGTGCACTCAATAATGGTCCTGAACAAATAAAGCTGCCAAAAGCTATATTGCTAAATTCTGATTGCAGATTAGAAGGACCAACCAATTTAATTTTATAATGATTTGAAAAGGCAGCCGGTTGTCCATACATACCTGTTCTACCATCTTTATATTCAAAAACATTTTCACTTGTTGAATTAATTTGATAATACTGCCCATTTTCACCGTTTACTGACTTATAAATTTGAAAAACTGAATATTGTTGATTAGGTATTTCATCCCATTGTAATCTTATATAATCACAATTCGCACTTATTACCCTTAAGTTAGTTGGCGTTTGGCAATTAAAGCTTCCTGAAACTATATTACTAAAATCATTGACTCCGGTATATTGAATTTTATAAAAATATTGTTTGAAAGGTATCATATTTGATTCTGTATCAAAATAATCATAACCACTCCACTTTTCATCTATTAAATAAAAATCTCCATTTTCTCCATTATCAGATCTATAAACATTTACAGGAATAGGGATAAAAGTTAACCTCTTATTCCATTCTAAATTTATTTTACCACAAGACGACCCATTAAATAATAAAACTGGAGGCGGACAAATTACCTTACCCGAAACAACATTACTAAACCCTGTATTTGTATAAATAATTTTAGCTGCTAATTTATAGTAATAAGTTATAGCTATATTGGGCACCTGATCTTCATAACTTGTTAGAAATTCAGGTACGGAATTTATTAAATTATAATTACCAAACTCTCCATTGTCTGATCTATAGATTTCATAATCCAAGAAATCTCTATTCGAGGGATAAATATCCCAAGAAATGGTAATTTTCCCGCAAGCATTACTAGTAGTGGTTAAGCCAGTTGGGGGAGGACATT
Organism: Bacteroidota bacterium; assembly: GCA_040385875.1. Lineage (GTDB taxonomy): Bacteria > Bacteroidota > Bacteroidia > Cytophagales > Spirosomataceae > JANMZR01. Next base: position 534 of record JAZKGO010000049.1, on the reverse strand, counting down.
GAAAACTACTAGAAACTATATTGCTAAAATCAGATTCACTTTGGCCAATAAGGCTTTTTATTTTATAATGATAGATTTTTCCAATTTGATTAAATTCATCATCGTCTATATAAGTATGATTTTCAATGTCAAGTTTTAGGTTAATTTTTAAATAATTGCCATTTTCACCTGTTTCTGACCTATAAATTTCAAATGCGCCAACTATAGTTCCCTCAGGAAATGCATCCCAAGTAAGAGTTATTTTACGACAATTTGTAGCAGTAACCAGCAAACCAGTTGGAGTGGGCGGGGCGGTTTGTCCAATTGCATTTATCGATTGAATAAAGATAAATAATAAAAGCTGGCAGTATTTTTTTGTGTTCATAATCAATTATTCAGATTGATAATTCTTTACGGCGTATTCAATATCAAATTACCACCCACTTCAAATATCAGCTCACCATTGTTAGTAAGGTTTTTTGCATTGGCATTCAAGTTGGTGCCAATTGTAATTGTGTGACCATTGTTAATCAATATTTCATCAAGGCTTGTGGG
>JAZKGO010000048.1:0-3695 GCA_040385875.1 Bacteroidota bacterium | reverse complement strand
TTATCAATTTTGATACTTGCCACAGGATCCACAGCGATATGGCTGTAACCATGTTCTTTACCATGATAATCGGCCGATTCCAGTATTACAGAGTTCTTAAAATGACCCCGCAATTTTAGGAAAACACCTACAGGAGTAATAGTATCGGCTAGCAGTCGCTTTGAAGTGGATGCCACTTGAAAAACAGCCGCTTTCTCTCCCTGTGGAGGTGCTTGCTGATCGGGAATTATATTTTTTGTTGAAATCATTATTTCTTGTTTTTGTCAAATAAAAAAGGTCTACTGCGTTGAACAGTAGACCTTTTTGAATTTGTATATTTATTTTTCAATCATACATAGGTGTGCTGCTCAACGATTAATTTGAGGCCACCACCAGTTTGTATTTTTGAAATTTGTTGTCATTACTTTTGAATTAGGATGCAAACATAATAGAGTTTTTTTGGAAAAGAAAACAATTTATGGTTTTTTTTATTTTGAAATAAAATTTAGAAACTTGGGTGGTCTTTTTGAATTAATAGCCTCTTTTAACTATTTCCTTAAATCTAAATATTTGAAGGAAAACTCTTATAAACATCTCCCCGAGATCCACAGGTAATTAAAATAATATTTGGTTTTATAAGTTCAGCCCCAATTCGATAGCTACCAATTCTTATTCTAATATAGTTTTCATCTTTTTTTTGTCCGTTTAAATATTTAAAATCCAACCCAGAGCTTTTCATATTCTCACTTTTCTCTAAAACTTCTATTGTTTCTTTCACTGCTAGTTGCACATAACTAGGCAATCTTATCAACTCTTTTTGAAACTGCTTTTTATAAATTACTTCCATCCCATCAAATTCTTAAACTCTTCGCCCGATAGGTTTTCATCATTTTTTCGAGATCTTAATATTTCCAGCATAATATATTCTTCAACCTCCTCATTATCAATTACTTGAATAATTTTTTCAATTTCATCAACAGTAAATGATTTACGTCCTTTTTTTACTGAAAATGTCTGAGGCTGTAAGCCTATTTTTTTGGCAATATAATCATTCCTATAACCTGATATTGCTATTAGCTGGCCTATATTGGCGGCTAAGTTTTTATAATCAGAAATTATTTCGGCTGTCATCTCGATATTTTTTATAAATTTTGTTATATTTACATAACAAAAATAAGAATTTTAAATTACAATTCAAATACTTGCTTTTTCAAAATATTTCAAAAAAAGAGTATCACCAACAACCATGCAATTCGAAACCAAAGCTATACAAAGTACTCAGTTAAAGGATAATACAGCAGGTTCAGTGGCCTCACCGCTATACTTGAGTACTACATTTGAGCGTTCAGCTGACGGCTCACATCCACATGGCTATGTATACAGCCGTGCGGAAAACCCCAATCGGGAATTGCTGGAATCGGCAATGGCAGTTTTGGAAAACGGAGAGAAAGCCTTAGCTTTTTCTTCGGGTATGGCGGCGGTCAATGCCTTGTTTCAAGCTTTTAAACCAGGAGATCATATTCTTATTCCCGAAGATGCCTATTATACTTTGATACTTTTGACTGAAGAAGTTTTCAGTCAATGGGGTTTGGAATATAATACAATTGACATGTCGGATTTGGGAAATGTTAAAGCGGCGATTCGCCCCAACACTAAAATGATTTGGGTGGAAACACCCTCTAATCCACAGCTAAGAATAGTTGATATTGAGGCAGTTACCAAAATAGCACATCAAAATAATGCAATTTGTGTGGTGGACAATACATGGGCTACACCCGTACTTCAAAACCCATTAAACTTAGGTGCAGATATTTCTATGCATGCTACCACCAAGTATATTGGAGGGCATTCAGATGTGCTTTCTGGTGTTTTGGTTTTCAAAAAAGAAGAGGAGCTTTTTGCAAAAATTAAACTAATTCAAAAACTGGCTGGTGCAGTGCCTTCGCCATTTGACTGTTGGTTGCTTACGAGGGGGATTAAAACATTGGCTTTGCGTGTGCGTGAACAAACAAAATCGGCTCAAAAGATTGCAGAATTTCTTGATAATCAGCCCAATGTGGAAAAGGTTTATTATCCAGGACTGGCTTCACACGCCAATCACGAAGTGGCTAAAAAACAAATGGCTGATTTCGGCGCAATGCTTTCTTTTAACTTAAAAGGTACAGAACAAGAGGCACTAGCCTTTACTGGAAAAGTGAAATTATTTACTGCGGCCACAAGTTTAGGAGGGGTGGAAAGTTTGATTGAACACCGCAAATCCATTGAAGGGCCCAATTCTATCTCACCCCCAAATTTAATTCGTATTTCTGTTGGTTTGGAAAATGCAGACGATTTGATTGAGGATTTAAGAAATGGTCTCAACCAGGATTAGTTTTCATTCTTGTTATTATTTTTTTTAAAACTTATCGCCAATGAGTTCTAATTGATACAGGAAGTACCACTTTGGTGGTATTCGCAGTATTTACTCTTTTGGTTTTCAAAACAGAAACCTTTCGGTGGAACCATATCGTAGGCTTTGTTTTTTTAGTTTTGTCCGTTTATTTTATTTTCAAAAAATAATATTTCTCCAAAACTTATAGTTATCCACTATCAAAATAGAGTCTTAAATTTATACGTTAAAATTAAATGGAAAAATACAGCTCGCAGCTTATCAATCTAGCCTCCACTATTGCTCCGAAAATCGTGATGGCTATCCTTACACTTGTTATTGGTTTTTGGTTTGCCAATAAACTATCAAAAATTTTGAAAGCCGTATTGACAAAAAGGAAAATAGATATCGCTGTAACCTCCTTTTTAGCTTCTATTGTATCAAGTGCTGGGAAAATAATGGTACTCATAAGCGTGGCTGGGATATTTGGTATTGAAACTACTTCGTTTGTGGCGTTGATAGGTGCTGCTGGAATCGCTATCGGACTGGCTTTGCAAGGAAGCCTATCTCATTTTGCCTCTGGAGTTATGATATTGATATTTAAGCCATTTCAAGTGGGTGATCTTATTCAAATTGGTGAGCATACCGGTAATGTAGAAGATATTCAAATTTTCAACACGGTATTGCGAACTCTCGACAATAGAAAGATAATTTTACCAAACGGGGCAGTTACTTCGGGAGCAATGGTGAATATATCTGGCCAAGGAACCATCCGAGTAGATATGCGATTCGGAGTTTCCAATATAGAAGATATTGATAAAGTAAGGGCAGCTATTCAACAAGTAGCGGATGGGTGCCCTAAAATATTGAAAAACCCTGCAATTGATATTTTGGTAAATAGCCAAGATGTTGGAATTACAAAATACGATGTACGTCCGTGGGTTAATTCCGAAGACTATTGGGAAGTGTACTATTATATGCAAGAAAATGTAAAACGGCAATTTGAATTGAATAAGATTGCAGGACCCAAGTCAGCAATAGAAACCATTATTAAAAGGTAATAAAGCAACTACTTTCCAAACCCCACCCTTCCAATCACTTGGTAAGCTCCTTTCGTTTTGTGTTGTTTCTTGTAAATAGCCACACTTTGGCAAATGCAGCTTTTCGGATAAATGATTTCTGGAATTTGTAAACCTTCAAAAAGCTCACGACTTACATATCTGGCCAAGGTAAGATGGAGATTCAGTTTGGTGGTTTTACCACCAATAGCATTCATAAAATTTTTGTTGAATTCATTAATTGTATCAGCATTTTTAATTCCAAGTTTTAATGTTATTCCACCTCTTCC
>JAZKGO010000047.1:33857-41627 GCA_040385875.1 Bacteroidota bacterium | reverse complement strand
GTCGATTTGATTGTGCATAATGCAATCGTTTATACGGTTGATAATGATTTTAAAACGGCTCAAGCTTTTGCTGTAAAAAATGGTTTGTTTTTAGGAATTGGCAAAAGTGTCGATATCTTAAAAAAGTATAGTTCCAAAAAAATCATTGATGCAAAAGCCAAACCCATTTATCCGGGTTTTTACGACCCCCACAGTCATTTTTTCAATTATGCCCAAACCTTATGGCAGGCCGATCTAGTTGGCACTAAATCATTTAATGAAATTATTCAACGCTTAAAACTTTTTAATGCACAACATCCTGATTCTAAATGGATTATGGGTAGGGGCTGGGATCAAAATGATTGGGCCGTAAAACAATTCCCCAGTAAAGAATTATTGGATAAAGCCTTCCCTAAAAAGCCCGTTGCATTGGTAAGAGTGGACGGCCATGCAATGATTTTGAATTCTGAGGCTTTAAAATTAGCAGAAATAACTTCCAACACTAAAGTTGACGGTGGTTTGGTAGAATTAAAAAATGGAGAACCAACAGGGATTTTAGTAGATAATGCGATGCGCTTGGCGAGGCAAGTTTTTCCAAAACCTACCAAAGCTGAATTAACAAAAATGCTATTGGCGGCTCAAAAAGAATGCTTCAAATTAGGGCTTACTACTATTTCTGATGCGGGTATTAACACATTAGAAATTGAGCTTCTGGACGAGCTGAATAAGGCCAATCAATTGAAAATCAGGGATTATGCGATGATAAGGATGAGTGTTGAAAACCTTGACTATTATCTCAAAAAAGGTGTTTACAAAACAGAGCGACTCAATGTACGGTCATTTAAAATTGTGGGTGATGGAGCCTTAGGCTCTCGTGGAGCCTGTTTGTTAGAACCCTATTCCGACAGCCCTACTGAAGGCTTTTTATTGAGCTCCTATACTGTGCTTGATCAAAATATTTCCAGGATATATAACTCTGATTTTCAGGCCAACACCCATTGTATTGGGGATTCCACCAATCGGTTGATTTTGGATATTTATGGCAAAAACTTGAAAGGCAAAAACGACCGTCGCTGGCGAATTGAACATGCCCAGATAGTAACCAAAGTGGATCTACCCAAATTTGGCAAATATTCAATAATCCCTTCCATACAAACCACACACGCTACTTCAGATATGTATTGGGCTGGCGACCGATTAGGTGCCGAAAGACTAAAAACGGCTTATGGCTTCAAAGACTTACTCGAACAAAATGGTCTATTGGCAAACGGGAGTGATTTTCCAGTAGAGGCGGTCAATCCTTTATTTGGCTTTCATTCGGCTGTAGCTCGGCAAGATGCCAAAAACTTTCCTACTGATGGCTTTCAAATGGAAAACGTTATCACGAGGCAACAAGCTTTAAAGGCTATGACTATTTGGGCGGCTTATGCCAATTTTGAAGAAAAAGAAAGAGGCAGTATTGAAGTAGGCAAAATGGCCGACTTCGTACTATTAGAGGCTGATTTAATGAAAATTGATCAGAAAAAACTAAGAAATGTGAAAGTCTTAAGTACATTTCTGGGTGGTGAAAAAGTCTTTTGATTGAGAGGTAGGTAGAGGCAAGGCATGCCTTGCCTCTACCTACGACCATAATACATTCATTTAGATTGAGTTTTACAAGCCCGTTAGCAAATACCCTGATAAGTCTAAAAAATATTCAATTAGAAACACTGATATTTCAATTAAATTTTCACCTCTAAAATCACTCAAATGGAAACAGTAAAAATGTTATTGGCTATTAATCCTAATTATGTTATTGTTGGGTTAATTGCCGTTTTTTATACCCTAGAGCAACTGTTTGTTACTCCTTTTAAATTTGATAAAAGACCAAAGCACTTATTGAATAATGTGCTATTTCAAATTGTATATCTTGTGATCAACTTTTTTTATGCTTCACTTTTGGTTTTTTGTATCAATTGGTTGAATGACAATCAGATTGGTCTATTCCATTTGATAAAAATGCCTTATTGGTTAAAACTTATGCTTGGGGTGGCCTTATTTGATTTTACCACTTATTGGTTTCATCGAATGGGCCATATTGTCCCACTATTTTGGCGATTGCATCGGGTTCATCACAGCGACAGTACCATGGACTCCTCTACTTATTTTAGGGGACATCCTATTGAAGCTTTTGTAAACTTTGGGATTGGAAATATGGTAGCTTCCGCCATTTTTGGTTTGGATATGACCACTTTTGGACTTTACAGCTTTATTGTGCTTCCTTTTCTAATTGTACAACATATCAACCTAAAAACGCCCGATTGGGTGGATAACACTTTGGGAAAGGTTTTTATGACACCAAACCTCCATAAAATTCACCACGAGCAGGACCAACTTCATACGGATTCTAATTTTGCTGATATTTTTATTGTTTGGGATCGACTTTTTGGAACCTATACTTATAAACCTTTAAAGGAAATCAATCTTGGCTTAAAGGAATTTAATACTGATGAAAAACAATCTTTTTTGTATTTAATGAAAAGCCCATTCATTTCAATCAAACGAAATGTTTCAGATCAATAAAATTTAAGGTGACTCCCATAAACTCTAATTCCAATAATCTCGCAGAGTCTGTGACATTTCTCTATTTGGAGAAAAGGACGTTCTAACGCATCGGTGAGGTTTAAGGTAAATCTAATAGACCAACCTATCTGGAAATAAAGCAGTAAAATTCACAAAGTATTCTAAAAAAATTAAAAATAAGCAACCTATTGTCTTGTATATCAATTTGTTGTACATTTATTATTATTATTTTCTAAATATTATTTTTCATAATGACGAACACTATTTTTTACTTTTTTAACAATTACTACAATGAAAAATCAAGAACAAAATCAGGCGACTCCTCGCCGTGAGTTTCTGGAATCGCTTACTATCGGTATGGCATCCCTTGGTGTCATTACATTAGCTGCTCCCCTTAAAGCAGAGACCAAAACAAATCTTCCCCTTGAAGTGAATTTGGATGACCCGGATGCTTGGTTTAATGGCATAAAAGGAAAACATAAAGTAGTTTTTGATGCGCCGCATCCCAATGGTATTTTTCCTTTCGCTTGGCCTCTGGTATTTCTAATGACAAATTCAATGACTGGCACACCTGAAAAAGATTCAAGTGTGGTGGTAGTGTTGCGTCATGATGCTATTGCTTATGCCTTTGAAGATCGATTATGGTCAAAATATAAATTTGGTGAGGTATTTAAAGCCGACGATCCCAAAACCAATGCTCCCTCAATGCGTAATCCATTTTGGAAACCGATGGCTGGTGATTTTAAAGTACCAGGTGTTGGCGAAATCTCAATTGGTATTAATGATTTACAAGCCAAAGGTGTTATGTTTTGCGTATGCGGTATGGCCATGACTGTATTTAGTTCCGCTGTGGCACAAGGAATGAACTTAAATGCGGAAGATGTGAAAAAAGAATGGATGGCTGGCCTACTACCAGGAATTCAAGTAGTTCCTTCTGGAGTTTGGGCAATAGGTAGAGCACAGGAAAAAGGATGTGCTTATATATTTGCTGGTTAATTAATAAATAAATTAATGATGGTCAGGTAGAACGAAATGCTTCTGCCTGACCTTTGTTTTATACCCTTATCATGATAAATTTAATGCAGATTTTGGACTTTTTGTGCTTTATTTTCATTCGCCTTAGCCTAATTTTATCCCAAAAGCATTTGGCTCAAAATAACTTTGCTTTTTGGGAAGTGTTTGATTTTAAAATGGTTTTTTTGAAACTTACACGTACAAAACTTTAAAAAAGACCTCAATATTTTCCCTGTTCCTCGGTCTCTCCGCTAACAGTCTGAAAATCAAATACTACTAAAAATAATATGGAAAAAGCTTACAAAAACATCGTTTATTTCTTTCTGATTATTATTGCAATCACCTTAATGGGCTTTTCAAAAACCTATTTTGTGCATTTCCCCGATTTTATTGGTATCAAAACCATCCATCATATTCATGCATTTACACTGGTACTGTGGTTTGCCATGCTTATTGTTCAACCGATTTTAATTCAACAACACAAATATGATTGGCACCGTCTTATTGGTAAATTCTCTTATATTTTGGTGCCAATAATTTTTATTTTAATGCTAATGGTTTATAAAAATCAATATTCACGGCAAGAATCAATGGGCATATCCCATGCTGAAAATCTCAGCGTGATGTTTATCCCATTTACTGACACTTATCCATTTGTGATCTATTATATTTTGGCTATAATCAACAAAAAGAATATTGCAAAGCATCTGAGATACATGATTTCCACTTCGGTGATTTTGCTTAGCCCGGGCCTGACCAGAATCTTTATATTTTGGTTCGGTATGGATTTTATGGACACGGTTACACCCGTTTCAGTGGTGATGCTAGTAGTTTTTGCTGGGCTCATTCTATATGATAGAAGTTTGGGTAAAAGCATCAAAAAGAACCCTTTTACTATTGCCCTAACTATTATATTGATTCCAACCATATTGATGAGGTTTGTACCAAATACAGTTTTATGGCATTCTATTGCTGAAGCATATGTGAAAATTATCCCTTAAAATTTAAATAAAAATGAAAAAAATCTTCCTCATTTTATTAATAACTTCTCAGAACCTTTCGGCAACCATCGGGCAGGTGAAAACTACCTTTCCCACTCAGGAAAAAGTAACATCGCTTATGGACGAAGCCATGAAAACCAATGATTTGCCGGCCGTTGTTGTCATGGTGGTTAATCGAAATAATCAAAAAAGTAGCTATACTTATGGCAAGGCCGTTTGGACAGAAAATACACCCATTACTGCAAATCATATTTTTAGAATCGCTTCCATGACAAAATTAGTAACCAGCATTGCCGCTTTGCAATTGGTTGAAAAAGGATTGATTGGATTAGATGATGACCTTTCAAAGCTTCTGCCCGAAATGGCTAAAATCCCGATTTTAGCCAATGTCCAACGCTGGTAATAGGTGGTAATCATGATGTGATTTTACCCAATCACACTTTATTGATTGCTGCAAATATTCCACAATCAATCTTTGGATTTTACCCAATTCAGGACATTCAACCCTAATCAATTACAAAAATCTATTCAATAAAACGGTGGAGGATTTCTTCAAAAGACCTTATCGAGTGATAAAAGGTCTGGATCAATTGAATTGATAATCGAGTAGGAAGGCTTATTAAAATAAATGGTAGGAGGGGGCGAGACCAGAGTGAAATTATTTTCTAAAAGCATTGGAAGATTAACGGCTTAAAAGGAATCTCAATGCATAAATATCCCCAAAGTCTCTACCTTTAAATAACTTTTATCTTTAATATTTGCTGTTAATTTTTGCAAATTGTATATTTATTAAAAGCTTAATAGCCAATCACTTAATTGGATTTTTTTACCTAATTAATTTTGGAGAGTAAACAGCGCAAAAGTTAGTATCAAGTACCTAATCTAACCAAATTATGAACCTAAAATATACCTTCCAAACAAAATTACTTTCTTCAAGCTTATTAGTTGCCTGCCTTTTTATGATTTCTGGATGTGGTATGAGATTTTATAAATCAGACGAAATCTATACAGAAAATTTTGAAGAAAAAATCAATTTGGCATTAAAAGGCAAAAAGTATTTTATCTTCCATCAAGGCGGAAAAGAATGGCATTTAGCGAATCCATCCGCCAATAAAGAAAATGAACAAATAAATATCAAAGGGAATTTGGAGGGTGTGGGTAATCTTGAAGCTGAAATGACTAGGAGATTAATTAAAAAAAATCTCGCCTACAGCTCCAGATTTGGAAAAAATAATAAAGCCACCCATCAAATCCATCTTTACAGTAATAATGCTCAAATCAATGAAAATGAAATCAGTGTTCCACTTTCGTCAGTAACAAAAATTGTTGATTACAATACCGCCCAAGGTGCTACAGTTGCTTCACATGTGGCTATGACTTTATTGCTTCCAAATATTCTTATTGCCTTCATTTTTAGATAAATAAACTTAATCATGAAAAAAAATGACTACAACTTGAAGACTCTTATTTTATTAATCTCATGCCTGTTTATACTTTCAGGCTGTGGTATGAGATTTTATAAATCTATCCTAATTGAATCCGAAAACTTTGAAGAAAAAATTGATCACGCTATTGAATTCAACAAGTATTTTTTCATTCACAAAGGCGAAGAAAAATGGCATTTGGTCAATCCAACAAAATTTAATGAAAATGGAAAGTTAAATATTATTGGGAAATTAGAGAAGGTTGGTTTCAATGAAGGTGCAATGTGGGAAAAACTTGAATTGAACAGAGGTAAACGTGAAAATTTGGCCTTCAGCCCACGATTTGGAAAAAGGAATATCGCATCTCGTCAAATTCATCTTTTTATGCCAGATTCTTTGGCAATGCCAACTGATTTTAGTATCCCAATAGTTAACATTAAAAAAATTGAAGATTATGTTACAGCACCAGGGGCCACACTGGTATCTCATTTAGCATTAAATACAATTCCTCCACTAATTCTTATTGCGATAATGTGTAACTGCCCTTATGTTTACAGCTACGATAATTCAAAACTAAATTTCGAAGGAAATCTATATTCTGGGGCAATCTACCCCAATTTGGAACGAAATGATTATCTGACCATTCCAAATATGGCCATTACTGATGGAAAATATAAGTTTAGACTCGAAAATCCTCGTGATGATGAGCAACAATTTACCAATTTTATGCAAATGATGGTGGTCCATCATTCAGATCAAGTACGAGTTTTACCCGATAGAAAAGGAATTTTACACACAATCAAAGATTTACAAAAACCAGAAGAAGCAGTTTCATTTGATTCGAAAAATCAACTTTCAGAAGTAACTGAAAAAGATGGAAGGTTTTACCAATTTAGTGAATATCAAGATAAAGAGCGTTTGAACGGCGTTGTTCTTAAATTCAAAAATGAATCAAAAAGTACGAATCCTAAATTGGTTTTGAGTCTGAAAAATTCTGATTGGGCTGGCTATGTGTATAAAGAAGGGGTGAGCTTATTTGGTGATAAATTACCTGCTTGGCGTAAAAAGCAAATGAAAAGGTCGGGTGAGGAAATAAATACCAGAGCCATAGCACAAGGCACACTAATGTCGGCCTATCTGAAAACAAACGAAGGTTGGAAATTAATCGATTATATCAATACACCCGGGTCAGTCACAGCCAGGGATTTAATTTTGCCATTAGAAATTACCGACACAAAAAGTGATATAGAAATTATGCTAAAAGGTGGTTTTAGATTTTGGGATCTGGACTATGCAGCCATGGATTTTAGCCAAGACGAAGCTTTGCAAATCGACTATTTACAGCCAAAATCAGTCATTGATTTGCTGGGAAAAGACCATTCTGAATCTTTGCTTTCCGACGATTCAAGCTACCTTAAACAATTGACGGTCAACGATAAATTTGATATTACGTTTGATAATATTCCCAAAAAAGAAAACCTTTCACAAACCATGATTTTGAATGGAAAAGGCTATTATAACCGCTTAGATAAAGTGGAAGGGAGGCCGCAATTAAGTGAGTTATGGAAGATAAAAAAATCGGGTTTTTCTGCTTTTTCGAAAAAGAAATATCTTGAAATAGCAAATCTTTATGCAGCCACTAAACCGTAAAAACTTAAATGGAAGATACATTAAATATTGTCGAAAAAACATTATCTGTTAAACAGAATTTTCCTATTAAATCACCTATTATTTCAGGACTAAAGAAGGACTTTATCATTGCCAAAGTTTGGACGAATATAGCAATTCAG
>JAZKGO010000047.1:29087-33757 GCA_040385875.1 Bacteroidota bacterium | reverse complement strand
GAACTTATCAAAACCGCCAAGAAAACTTCGGATTTTTGGGTAAGCACTTCAGGATTTAATTTAACTCTTGACAATGCTCTAAAACTAAAATCAGCAGGTTTGACAGGCGTTTCAATTAGCTTAGACCACCACGACCCCGAAAGCCATAATGCCTTTAGAGGCTATCCCGATTCCTTTGAATGGGTTAAAAAAGCGGTCGCAAATGCCATTGAAGCTAAATTGGTGGTAACTCTGTCAGTATGTACAGTTCGATCATTTTGCACGGACGAAAATCTGATGCAATATGCCAATTTGGCTAAGAAACTGGGGGCATCATTTATTCAATTAATTGAGCCACGAGCAGTAGGGCATTATGCTGGAAAAGATGTAACGCTTTATCCCGAACATGAAAAAGTCTTAGAAGATTTTTATTTAAAAATGAATAATAAAGAACAGTTCATGGATATGCCCATTGTTCATTATGTGGGTTACAAGCAACGCAGAACGGGCTGTGCTGGCTCAGGTTTTCGCTATTTATTTGTTGACACAGACGGCTTTATGAACTCTTGTCCCTTTTGCAGAAGCAGTACAACCCACGTATTAGATGGCTCAATTGAGGAATCCATCAACCGAATGAAAAATATTGGCTGTGCCAAATTCAGTAACATCTTAGAAACAACCTCTTTTAGCCATTAAATAACTTCATTCTCTTGATTTTAATGCCCTTTCTTAATAAGAAAGCATGATAAACACTCGGTATATCATGCTCCCAATGCTTCAAAATGACATAAATCAACACTCTTTGGGAGTGTACAAGTAAACCAATATTTAGAGCAATGGTGAAATGTGTGCCCTCAAATCCTATAAGTAAAAGTGTAAATTCTATCAATAAATAGATTGCCCAAAACTTTGAAAGTATGTCATGAGGTGAAGGAAATTGACGAAAACGAACAAAGCTTATGAGATACATTAATCCTTCTAAGCCTAATATTCCAACAATCAAATTGAGATTATCAGTAATTATTGTCGGATTGAAAGAATAGATGAAAAAGGCAATGGATAAGTAAAAAACTAAGTCAATGAGCGTGTCAGTTATTCTAAATTTTTGGCTGGAGGTATTTTGCTTTCGAGCAAATATCCCGTCAAAAATATCTGAGAAAACCCCCAAGTACATCAGCCATAATACAATGATTTTTTCATAAGAAATTGAAACAAAAGAAAGCAATATAATTGTGCAAGCAAACCCTAATCGGCTAAACAGAAGAATTTGGGGGATATTTACTCTCATCGTGGTTTAATGTGCCAAAATATTCAAAAGAAAATTAAATGTATGAAAAAATTTACCATTCAATAAAAAACAGTAAACTTTGTTCACAGTAAAAATTTATTATTCTATTTTTATAAATAAAATTCAATTGCTTCAATCAACAGCCTAAACCAATTCGGAAAATGTAACTCTATTTTTATGTACATTTATTCTAAGCTTTAGTTTTTCACAAAAACAAGGGTGATTAAACGATAGGTATCATGCAGAGGTTTGGAAAATTTCTATTGCAAACAAAAAATAGGTTTGTACGATACCGAAAGCCTTGAATGACTGATTACCACACATCCGCTTACAGTAGAATCACCTCAAATTCAATTAAAAAAATGGAATAATTTTATACCCAAAAAGAATCAAATTAAAAATGAAAAGAAAGCTGACCGTTATCTCCCTTTTATTATTAAACATTGCTGGTTTTTCACAATCAATTAGCCCGATTGAAAAAAAGATAATAGAGTATGTCAAAACGAATATGCCCATTACCGAAAAGCTATTGATAGAGGCCGTCAATATCAATAGCGGCACCCTCAATCACGAAGGGGTTCGACAAGTTGGACAGCTTTTCAAGAAAGAATTTGAAGCTTTAGGCTTTACAACCGAATGGATTTCTTTGCCTGATTCACTCAATCGTGCGGGGCATCTGGTCGCTACTCGAAAGGGAACAAAAGGAAAAAAACTATTTTTAATTGGTCATTTGGATACAGTTTTCGAGAAATCAATGACGCCCGGCCCCTATACTAAACTGACCGATTCAACTGCTACTGGCCAAGGAGTGAATGATATGAAAGGTGGCGATGTGTTGGTAGTTGCTGCATTGAAAGCATTGAATGCTCAAAAATTGTTGGACGATACTTCCATCACGGTATACTTTACCGGTGATGAAGAAAGTTCTGGAAAACCAACCTCAATTAGTCGAAAAGATTTTATTGATCGAGCCAAGCAAGCCGAAATCGCTTTGTGTTTTGAGGGTGGAAATATGGAATTTGCAACCACGGCTAGAAGAGGTGCGAGCGGTTGGCAACTTACAACTTCTGGTAAAACGGGGCATTCGGCAGGTGTTTTTAACAAAAATATGGGTTATGGAGCAATTTATGAAGCGGCAAGAATCTTGGATGAATTTCGAGAAACTTTGAGCAAAGAACAATATTTGACTTTTAACCCTGGCGTAATTGTGGGCGGTACTGATGTGGATTATGACCATACTTTGGACAAAGGCACGGCTGCCAGCAAAACAAATATTGTAGCTCAAAAAGTATTTGTAACTGGCGATTTGCGATTTTTGACCGAAACCCAAAAGGAAAATGCTAGACAAAAAATGCGAGAAATTGTTACAAAAAACTTGCACCAAACCGACGCCGAAATCAAATTCACCGACGGAATACCTTCCATGGAGCCCACAGAAGCTAATTCGAAATTGTTGGAGGTGCTTAATAAAGCCTCAATTGATATGGGGATTGGTCCAGTAAAAGCATTAGACCCAGGCCTTCGTGGAGCTGGTGATATTTCCTATATTGCTCAGTATGTCGCTTGTCTCGATGGATTAGGCGCTTCAGGAAGGGGCGCTCATGCACCTGGTGAAACGATTAATTTGAAAGAATATCCTTCTTTAATTCAACGGTCGGCAGTGTTGATTTATCGATTGACTCGGTAGTTGAAAATTACGGAACTTTTGGGTTTTGACAGTTGATTAAATACTGTGCTATTTCCCTTCGACTTCGCTCAGGGAACAAACCACGTTAGTCGGTGGCTGAGCGAAGTCGAAGCCACATAATACAAAAGTTTTCAATCTAAATTCATAAATACCAAATTCATAAAAATCACTTTCTCAATGAAAAAAATATTCCTAATTACACTCTTATTTTCTTGTAAAATTTTAGCCCAAAACGCTTCTTTTGAAGCATTCAAAAAATACCCCTTTCCCACTGAATTGACAGCCTCAAATTCAGGGGCTAAAATTGCCTGGACACTTGACGAGGAGGGGAAACGAAATGTATATGTATCCGAAGGGCCAGATTTTAAAGCCAGAAAACTCACTAATTTTACCAAAGATGAGGGTCAAGAGATTACAAGCCTGTCCATTTCAAATGATGGCAACTGGGTGGTATTTGTGCGAGGGGGTGATCATGGTAGTAATTGGGACGACAATCTGCCCGTTAATCCCGCTGCAGATGCCCAACCAACCGAAGTAAAAGTAATGAGTATTCCTTTCAACGGGGGAGAGATAAAATTCCAATCAGAGGGCGACTATCCAACTATTTCACCCAATGGCAAAACGATTGCCTATACAAAAGGAGGGCAGGTTTGGACTGCAGCTATTGATAGTATTACTTCAGCCAAAAGTTTGTTTAAGACAAGAGGCACCGTCAGCGGATTGGAATGGAGCCCAGATGGGAGTTCATTACTTTTTGTATCTGACCGGGGCGACCACTCCATCATAGGCATTTATACCAATGCTGCCACTCCTATCAAATGGATTGCTCCCTCATTTAGCTTTGATTATTCTCCTAAATGGTCATTAGATGGCAAGAAAGTTGTTTTCATTAGAGAGCCGGGAAATGGGGGCTCACCAGCACCACTACTGATAAAAAAGCACACCACTTGGAGTATATATACTGTTGACATTGCTTCCAATAAAGCTACTTTATTATGGAAGGCACCCAATACTTTGAGAGGCTCTGTACCGACTACACACGGAGGAACTAACCTACATTGGGCGGCAGGAGATAGAATAGTATTCTTATCCTACCAAGACGGCTGGCCTCATTTATATTCGATAGCCTCCTCTGGCGGAAAAGAACTATTGCTCACACCAGGTAATTTTATGTGTGAACATATTAGATTGAGCGCTGACAAAAAGCACCTGACTTTTAGTGCCAATACTGGTAAAGACAAGCTGGATTTGGAAAGAAGACATGCCGCTATTGTAAGTGTGGATAAGTCTGATATGCAAGTACTTACAGAAGGAAGTGGATTGGAATGGACGCCAGTATTAATCGATAATCAGAATACAGTAGCATTTATTTCAGCCACTGCTCAGCAACCTCCTTTGCCCGCTGTTATGAAATTAAATGAAAAAAGAGAAATTAAATTAGTTGGAGCTGATCTAATTCCTGCTGATTTCCCAAAAGAAAAACTAGTTATACCTAAACAAGTTATTTTTACAGCCTCTGACGGGGTGGTTGTCCATGCCGATTTATTTGAGCCTGTGGGCGGCATGGCCAAAAAGCCTGCCATCGTGTATGTACATGGAGGCCCGCCAAGGCAAATGCTTTTAGGCTGGCATTATTCCGATTATTATTCCAATGCCTATGCTTCCAACCAATATTTGGCAAGCTTGGGTTTTGTGGTTTTGTCAGTCAATTACCGC
>JAZKGO010000047.1:26252-28987 GCA_040385875.1 Bacteroidota bacterium | reverse complement strand
GATTATGAAAAAGCCATTCAAACTGCTTGGCTTTCCTCCCCAGTTGCGTATATGAATACTTGGAAGTCTCCAGTCCTGATTATTCATGCCGACGATGATAGAAATGTGCGTTTTAACCAAAGTACTGATTTGGTTAATCGTTTGGAAAAAAATAAAATCCCTCATGAAACTTTGATGATTGTTGATGATACCCATCACTGGATGAAATGGGAAAACTCTGTCACTGTTTATAATGCAGTAGCAGAATATTTTATGAAAAAGTTGAAGAAATAATAAATGATTATTTTGAAAGGCGTAAAAAAATAACTGCTAAAAATGGAGATAAATTAATCTGAATGCCTAAAGCTATTTCATTCCCTGCTCCGTTGGTGCTATTGATGTTGGTCACTATTTTAGCAGCCTTGAGCACTTGGTTTTTACCTGCTGGCCAATATAACAAGCTCTCGGTCAGTGGTCAGTCCTTTTTAGTGACTGCACCCAATGCCGAAATTAAATTGCCTTTTACACAAAACACTCTCGATAGTCTACAGCTCAAAATTTCTATTCAAAAATTTATTGATGGCGATATCCGCAAACCTGTTGCGCTGCCGGGCACTTATCAAAAAATAAATCGTAACAGCCAAGGGCCTCTCCAAATACTTCAGGCACCAATCAAAGGTATTTATGATAGTGTGGATATCATTATGTTTATTCTAATCATTGGAAGTTTTATGTTTATTTTCAATGAAACAGGGGCCATGCTCAAAGGCATTTCCTACTTATCTTATATCATGAAAGGGCGTGAGCCCTTGCTCATTGCCGTCCTCGTTTTCACCTTTGCTTTTTTACGAAGCTCTTATGGCATGGAAGAGGAAGCGCTCGTTTTTTATCCGATTTTAGTCCCCCTTTTCATTGCAGCTGGTTACGACTTGCTAGTGCCTTTGGCAATCATTTTTGGAGGCACATCGGTGGGAGGCTTAGCAGGTTTTTCAAATCCTTTTTCCGTGATTATTGCCTCTAATGCAGCTGGCATCAACTGGATGGACGGGCTCTATAGCCGGTTAGTATTATTTGTTTTGGCAACATCTTATATCATTTGGTATATTTTACGGTATGCTGCCAAAGTAAAAAAGGACCCCAGCGCTTCCCTAGTTTTCAAAATTGATGGGATAGTAAAACCACCAAATGGGATTATCTTGAGTGAAGATAACGTGGTAAAAAGCTTGGATTTAAGAACCCAATTTTTGTTAGGCATGTTTTTTCTCACCTTTATTTCGATGATTATTGGGGTGGTCTTATACAACTGGTGGACATTGGAGATGTCAGCCCTTTTTCTCGGGTCTTCAATTTTTGTGGCTATGATCACTCGAATGAGTGGAAAAACTTTTATTGATGAATTTATAAAAGGGGCTGGCAGTTTGCTTTCAGTAGCTTTTATTGTGGGGGTGGCCAGAGGCATAACCATTATTCTGAATGATGGTCATGTAAGCGATTCAATCCTGTACTATAGCTCCATTTTGGCATTGGGTCTATCACCAGTCATTTTGATAATTGGCTTGTTGATTTTCTATTTTGTTTTTACCTTTTTTATAAGTTCCAGTTCAGGAATGGCTGTGCTTACGATGCCTATTATGGGAGCTTTAGCCATTATCGTAAATATTCCAGGCCGTGAAGTGGTGAATTCCTATGTTTATGGAATGAATTTGATGTTTTTTGTTTCCCCCACTAGTCTTATTTTACCTTCACTGGCGTTGGTAGGCATTAGTCTCAAAGTCTGGATCAAATTTATCACCCCAGCACTGATTTTTTTGACCATCCTATGTGCCATTTTTCTTTTGGTTGGTCTATACTATTAGAAATTATTGGAAAGCAATTTCTATATCATGAAATCCTCTCAAAGCCACAATAAGGCACCAAAACTTTCGGAATATTGATCCCCTCTGCCGTTTGATTATTCTCTAAAATAGCCGCTAAAATACGTGGCAAGGCCAATGCTGATCCGTTCAAAGTATGCAACAAAGTATTTTTCCCATCTGCTTTTAGCCTTAATTTCAATCGATTAGCTTGATAAGTTTCAAAATTTGAAACAGAACTTACCTCCAACCAACGTCCTTGGGCAGCCGAATAGACTTCCATATCATAGGTCAAAGCTGAGGTAAAACTCATGTCGCCAGCGCATAACCGAAGCACACGGTAAGGAAGTTCCAATTTTTGCAAAATTGATTGTACATGAAGACTCATTTCCTCGAGAGCGGCATAAGAGTTTTCCGGCTTTTCAATCCGTACAATTTCCACCTTGTCAAATTGATGTAAGCGATTTAAGCCTCTTACGTGGGCTCCCCATGAACCAGCTTCACGACGGAAGCAAGGCGTATAACCCGCATTTTTTACAGGCAAATCATTTTCTGTAAGGATTACATCTCTATAAATATTAGTGATGGGCACTTCTGCAGTTGGGATTAGAAAAAGGTCATCCACAGTGGCATGATACATCTGCCCATCTTTGTCTGGCAATTGACCCGTTCCAAAACCAGATTCTTTATTGATCAAAATGGGGGGCTGGATCTCCATATAGCCAGCAGCAATGGCTTCATCTAAAAAGAAATTAATTAGAGCCCGTTGTATTCTTGCCCCTTTTCCTTTATAAACTGGAAAGCCAGCACCAGTAATTTTATTGCCTAATTCAAAGTCAATAATATCATATTTTTTGATTAAATCCCAATGCGGCACAGAACCTTCTGGAAGTGTTGGGATTG
>JAZKGO010000047.1:10091-26152 GCA_040385875.1 Bacteroidota bacterium | reverse complement strand
GTGTCTTCATACAAGAAACACCTTTCGTTCAACGCATTCAAGGCAGCATTTTTGTCCTTTCCGTGAATCAAAAGCGAAATATTATGCTCTGATGCACCATAACAAATCATGCGGATTGGAATATTTTTCATTGCATCTAGTACTTTGAGGGCGATTCCTTCTTTATCCGCTGAAAAATTGCCCACAATACATACAATGGTTTGATCCGTGTCGCAATCTTCGAGGTCAGCAAATACTGAAAGGTCTCGCAGGATATCTTCCAAATGCTCATCATTATCGATTGTAACTGAGACAGATACCTCCGAAGTAGTAATCATATCCACTGGTGTTTTATATTTCTCAAACACTTCAAAAACTTTCCTCAAAAAGCCGTAAGCATTGAGCATTCTTGTAGAATGAATATAAATCGCTGTCAAATTATCCTTGGCTGCGATGGCTTTTATTTCACGGTCACTGGTTTTATTGGCAATTAAAGTACCATAAGCCGCAGGTTCCATTGTATTTTTCAATCTTACTGGCACATTTTTCAATTTGGCAGGGGTAATGGTACTAGGATGCAATATTTTCGCCCCAAAATAGGCCAATTCGGCAGCCTCTTCAAAAGTAAGCTCTTTAATTGGGAAGGTTTTTTTAACAATTCGAGGATCATTATTATGCATTCCATCTATGTCGGTCCAAATCTGAACCTCTTCTGCCACAATGGCTCCACCGATTAAAGAGGCGGTATAATCAGAACCTCCACGCTTCAAATTGTCTACCTCTCCACGTGGGTTTCGACAGATAAATCCCTGAGTGATAAATATTTCAGTATCAGGCAGTGAAGCCAAAATTTCTCCTAATTTTTGTTCTGTAAACTTTAGAACAGGCTCATTATCAGCATCTATCAACATAAAATCAAGTGCTGGTAAAAGCGCAGAATTCACCCCCGTTTCTTGCAAATAAGCCTCAAACATTTGGGTGGATAGTAACTCCCCTTCCGCTACAATTTCCTTTTCTTGCTTCAATGAAAACGGTTTGATACTTAATAGTGATCGGATAAAAGAAAACTCCTTCTCAATAATTGCTTTGCCTTTGGCCAAGCCCCTCTCAGTTGAATATAATTCTTTAATAAATGCCTCATAATGAGCATACAGTGTCTCAATTTTATCTTTAGCCTCGGCTTGATTATTAGCCTTCAAGGATTCTCCAATTGAGATTAAGGTATTTGTAGTACCTGAAAGTGCCGAAAGTACCACTATTTTGCGGCTTCTGTCTTCGGTAATTAAATTTTTAATTGAGTGCATTCGCTCGGGCTTTCCTACTGAGGTGCCACCAAATTTCCAAACTTGCATGATTTTTTTAATTTTCGACTAATTCAATAATGTTTTTATAGTTTTTAAATTTATCATCTGCCGAAATGATTGGCAAATTTTCAAATAAAGCGGTGGCAATTATTAATCTATCAAACGGATCTCGATGATTTTCAATAAGTTCTATTGAATCATATGCGTTTACGTGTTCATTTTTTATAGGAACAATTTGAACCTCTATTTGATTTAATTTTTCAATTAAGCTAATTATTGAGTATTTGAAATTCGGGAGTTTTCCTAATTTGTTTTTAATTGCAATTTCAATCAAACTAATTTGAGAGATATAAATTTGATTATTTGAGCTTTCAAAAATTTTAATAATCTTATTTGAAAGTTTTTCATCTTCCAATAAAGCCCAAATTAAAATATGCGTATCAATTAAATAATTTTTCATCAATACATATATTCTTTTAAATCGTCCAGGGGTTCATCAAAGTCATCAGAAATTGAAAACTCACCCTTCATTATACCCAATTGTCTTTTTTTCTTAGCCTCTATTTTTGGCACATCATCAATTAAGACCATAACCCTTATGTTTTGATTAGGTTTTATCTGAACATTATTTGGAATATCTATTCGATGACTATCATACAAATAGCTTGAAAATTCAATTGCTTGCATAATTCAAATATTTAAATTTTACTAAATTTATGAATATTGGTTCAAATCCCCAACATCTTGATGGCAGTAATCGCTGCTTCATCTCCCTTATTTCCATGAATTCCCCCTGCTCTGTCAATCGCCTGTTGTTGGTTATTGGGCGTTAAAACCCCAAAAATAACAGGTTTGTCGTATTTCAATGCCACATTAGTGAGTCCTTGCGCCACTGCATGGTTGATATAGTCGTTATGCTTCGTTTCGCCTTGAATCACACAGCCTATACAAATTACAGCATCGATATCTGCTTTTTGTGCCATTTTCTGTGCACCAAAACTCAACTCATAACTTCCTGGCACATTTACCCTTTCAATGTTTTCTGGTTCTACTCCGTTGGCCAATAGCGTTTCAAAAGCGCCTGCATAAAGAGCCTCAGTCACTTCGCTATTCCATTCTGCCACCACCACTGCAAATCGTTTACCTTTTATTTCTGGTAAATCATTTGTTGAAAACTCTGATAAATTTTTTTCCGCTGATGCCATATTGTTTTAGTATGTAAAAAAAGGGATAAAACTTTCGCTCTATCCCTTTCATAATCAATGTGTTATATTTGATTTACTCAGAGACAGCCCCCTCCAATTTGGATTTATATTTCTTAGCCAAAGTTGACTCTTGCGAATCTTCAAATTTTTCGATAATGGATGAATAGACCTCAACTGCGTCATCATTTTGTTTATTGGCTTCATAAGCTCCCGCCAATTTCATCATATAAATAGGGGTGAAAAACTTATTTGGTTTATAATCAGAAGCTTTTTTGTAAAAAGAAATGGCATCATCATAGGCCTTTTTCTCCACATAAGCATCACCAATTAATGAGTAAGCACGAGCTTGTACCAGTAAATCAGAAGAAGAAAAATCTTTTAATTGCTCGATGGCCTCATCATATTTGCCATCTTTCAAACTGGCCACACCGGCGTAAAAATGAGCTAAATTTCCAGCTTTCGACATTCCGTACTCATCAGCAATTTTGATAAAATCTTTCGATAACCCCTTCGCTGAATCTGTTTCAAACTTACTAACCAACGGAAATAAAGCTGCTTGTGCTTCTTGATCCTGATTTTGAGCAAACCATTTATATCCAAAATAGCCTATCAAGCAAAGTAAGATAGCTCCTCCAGCATAGGTAAATAAATTCTTATTTTTTTCTATAACTGTCTGAGCTTTATTGATTTCACTCGCTAATGCTTCGGGACTTTCAATAAATTCCAAACCAGTTTTTTCTTCTTTTTGTTTCTTTGCCATAATTACTACCTTGTGCGTATTTTATTTCGAGGTGCAAAATTACATAAAATAATTTTACCCTAATAAAATAATATGAAAGTTTTGCAGTTTTCTGATATTTTTTGAGAAATTTTAAGAAATCAGCTTAAAAATAAACGACTATTCAATAATAAAAGGATAGTCTTCTTGCATATATACATCCTTATAGGCCTCTGATGTTGGTGGAAAAGGCGACTCCTCAGCAAATTTTACAGCTTCCTCCACTTTCAATTTAATGCCAGCATCAATTGCCTCTAAGTCAGCCTCTGTGGCCATTTTTTTGGATAGGATTGCTATTTTTACTTGTTCAATCGGATCTTGTGCTTTGTATTTCTCCACTTCCTCTTTGGTACGGTACTTCTGAGGATCCGACATCGAGTGTCCACGATATCGATAGGTTCTAAATTCTAAAAAAGTGGGACCATCTCCTCTACGGGCACGATCGGCAGCACGGCTTACTGCCTCATGTACCGCTTCCACACTCATGCCATCCACTGGCTCTGATGGCATATCATAGGCTTCACCCAAAGTATATAATTCGGTTACATTTGAGGTGCGACTCACAGAAGTACCCATCGCATAACCGTTATTTTCAACGACAAATATTACAGGCAGCTTCCAAGTCATTGCCAAGTTAAAGGTCTCATGCAGCGCACCTTGTCTGGAAGCACCATCTCCAAAATAGCAAATAGCCAAGTTGCCAGTTTTATTGTATTTTTCAGCAAAAGCAAGGCCCGCTCCTAAAGGTATTTGTGCTCCTACAATACCATGGCCACCCACAAAATTTACTGATTTATCAAAAATATGCATAGAACCGCCTTTACCTTTAGTGCAACCCGTGATTCTGCCATAAAGCTCCGCCATAATACCTTTTGGATCAGAGCCCAATGCCAATGGAATACCATGACAGCGATAGGCGGTAATCCATTTATCGTCTTTGGTAAGTGCCGAACGAGCTCCTGATGAACAAGCCTCTTGTCCGATATATAAATGTAAAAAGCCTTTTATTTTTTGTTGGCCGTACAACTGGGCACATTTCTCCTCAAATTTTCTTTGCAGTTGCATCGATTCATACCAATACATATAAGTTTCTTTCGAATACTTTACCTTTGCATCTTCTTTTTTAGCCATTATATTTGAATAAGAATTGATTAGAAATGAAATTTTCTTTTTTTCCTCTTCGGAAGAAAATCAGAATCAGACTACGAAATTAGCACAAAACCAAGAATCAACAAAAAAGATTTGTTTTTACAGAAACTTACCCTTCAAAATTTTAAAAATCACTTAGATTTATCCGCCGATTTTTCTGAGCATTGTAATTGTATTTTGGGGGAGAATGGATCAGGTAAAACCAGCTTAATCGATGCTATATATTTTCTTTCGCTTACTAAAAGTTCGTTGAGCAACCAGGAGGCGCTATGTATCAACCACACCGAAGATTATTTTGTGATAATGGGCCAATTTCTGAAAAATACCAAAAATGACGAAGTAATCTGTTCTTTACAACGAGGGCAAAGAAAAGCCATTTTGATTGACAAAAAGCCCATTGAACGCATTTCAGACCATATAGGCAATTATCCTGTAGTATTAATGGCACCTCATGATACGGATATCGTAAGGGATTCAGCTGAGGCTAGGAGGAAGTTTTTTGATGGGGTTATTTCTCAAATAGATCCCGAATATTTTCAAAATTTACTCCAGCATAACCGACTTTTATTGCAAAGAAACAGCTTACTAAAACAGTTTGCTGACCGAAAATATTATGACCAACCTTTATTGGAAGTCTATTCTGAACCGTTGCTCGAGAAGGCTCAAATGATTAATAAAGTAAGAAAAAGTTTTTTGCAAAAATATTTGCCGATTTTTCAAAAACATTATGCACAGCTTTCCGAAAATCGGGAAGAGGTAACTCTTTTTTATGAATCAGAGGTGGGGGATGAAAGTTTTTCTGATGAATTTCGGCAAAATTATAAGTTGGATGTTGCCGCTAATCGCACCTTGAAAGGCATTCATAAAGACGACTATATTTTTGAAATTGATGGGTTTACTTTAAGAAAATTTGGCTCGCAAGGCCAGCAAAAAGCTTTTGCAATGGCTTTAAAATTGGCGCAGTTTGATCTCATTACGATTGAAAAAGGCGCCAAACCAATTTTATTGATGGATGATATATTTGATAAGCTCGACGACAGACGAATACAAATGCTCATTGATATGATTGAAAACAAGGTTTTGGGCCAAGTATTCATTACGGATGCTCGCCCAGAAAGGTCAAAAAAATTATTGGAAAATATCAGCGGTGGGGTGAATTTTGTGGTGATGTAAAAATATTGATTTGTAATGAAATCAGCTATAAGTGTTATTTAGATTAAGAAAATAAGCCAAAACCTACACTGCATAATCTCAGTTGACAACTGTTTTATATTTTTCTGGCAAATTTTTACAAAATAATTTTATAACTACATTATTTTTCATACCTTTGCACTCCAATTTGATTTTTCAATACATAATTATATAGAAAACCGATGGCAAAGAAAGGCAATCGCATACAAGTAATCATGGAATGCACCGAACACAAAACAAGTGGCGTAGGTGGCATGTCTCGTTATATCACTACCAAAAACCGTAAGAATACAACTGGTCGTTTGGAATTGAAAAAATATAACCCTATTTTAAAGAAGGTTACTGTTCATAAAGAAATTAAATAATTCATCTTAGCTCTGTTTTTTTGATTTATCACAAAAAACTAGCTTTTATCAAATAATACAATGGCAAAGAAAGTAGTTGCAACCCTAAAGAAAGAAGGCGGTGTGAAATACGCCAAAATTATCAAATCAATTAAGAACCCAATAACAGGTGCTTATACTTTTCGTGAGGAAATCATCATTCAAGATGAAGCAATGGCTGCTTTGAAGTCTTAATTGTACCAGATAAAGAAAAAATTGGAAGCTCTATCATTTTGATAGGGCTTTTTTATTTTTAAAATTTTTAAGCGGCCCTTTTTTTAGCTTACTTTGTATTTCAATTTATTGAATTGATAAAAATTCCCCAATAAATATTGAGCCTTCTAACTATTTGATATTTGAACAAATTTTAAACCATTTCAATGGGATTATTTGATTTTTTTAAGAAAAAAGAAACTTTAAATACTGAGGAAAAAGATACCCTCGACAAAGGTTTGGAAAAAACCAAAGTCGGTATTTTTGATAAAATCAGCAGAGCGGTGGTAGGCAAGGCTACTGTAGACGAAGAGGTATTGGACGAGTTGGAAGAAATTTTGATCTCGTCAGATGTAGGCGTGGAAACTACTGTGAAAATAATTCGTAGAATTGAAGAACGTGTAGCCCGAGATAAATACGTAGATACCAAAGAGTTAGATCAATTATTAAGGGAAGAAATCGCTGCTCTTTTAGCCGAAAACCAATCAACAGATGTAACCAATGCCTTTGCAAAAAATGAGCAAAAACCTTATGTAATTATGGTGGTAGGAGTGAACGGGGCAGGCAAAACCACTACAATTGGTAAATTAGCCTCTCAGTTTCACCAAGCGGGCAATAAAGTGATATTAGGAGCAGCGGATACTTTCAGAGCGGCTGCGGTAGACCAACTCAAAATTTGGGGTGACAGAGCGGGCATAGAAGTGATAGACCATGGCATGAATACAGACCCCGCAGCGGTAGCCTATGATGCTGTAAAGCAGGCAGTTGAACAAAATGCCGACATCGTAATTATTGACACGGCAGGTCGCTTACATACCAAAGTAAACCTAATGAATGAGCTTAGCAAAATCAAGCGGGTGATGCAGAAGTATATTCCTGATGCACCTCATGAAGTTTTGCTGGTATTAGATGGTTCCACAGGTCAAAATGCATTTATTCAAGCTCAAGAGTTTACAAAAGCAACAGAAGTGACAGCCCTAGCCATCACTAAATTAGACGGTACAGCGAAAGGCGGAGTGGTAATTGGAATTTCAGACCAGTTTAAAATACCCGTAAAATACATTGGAGTCGGAGAAAAAATCCAAGATTTGCAATTGTTCAATAAAATGGAATTTGTGAACTCTCTATTTGGAAAAAAATAAATAATCAATTAATTCGCAACAAACATAGGAAAGCCTTAATTGGTATTTTCTTTCAATGTTTGTGACAAAATAATAAAAAATAACATGCCATTAGATCAACCGCCTTTAGAGGAAAGTGAGGAAAAAGAAATGTCGTTTTTGGAGCATTTGGAAGAGCTCCGCTGGCATATTCTGCGCTCAGCGATTGCCATAATTGTTTTCACCATTCTTGCCTTTGTTTTCATTGGCAAAATTTATAATTATGTGATTCTAGGACCTTCTAGGCCTGATTTTTGGACATTCCGTATGATGTGCAAGCTCGCTGATGCCACCGGCTATGCTGATCTTTGCGTGAGTAAAATTGACTTTTCGCTTCAAAGTCGTGAAATGGCCGGTCAGTTCACAATGGCCATGCTTTCTGCTTTTATTATTGGGTTAGTATTCACGTTTCCATATTTGTTTTGGGAGGTTTGGCGTTTTATCGCTCCAGGATTAAAAAAAGCGGAAAAGAAGGCCGCCCGAGGCGCAGTATTTTATGTAACTATGCTCTTTTTCATGGGCGTACTTTTTGGGTATTATATTGTTTCCCCATTGGCTATCAACTTTTTGGCTAACTTCAAACTGGACGAAACCATCACTAACCAATTTGATATTACCTCCTACATTTCTGTATTGGCTACCCTTACTTTGGCCTCTGGATTAGCCTTCCAGCTACCTGTAGTGGCTTTTGTACTTTCAAAAGTAGGGATTGTGAACCCAAGGTTTATGAGACAATACCGCAAACACGCCTATATTTTAATTTTGATTTTGGCAGGTATTATCACCCCATCACCTGACCTTATCAGCCAGATTTTGGTAAGTATCCCTTTGGTAATTCTTTACGAGCTGAGCATTGGAGTTTCGGCACGAGTAGAAAAAGCCCGCAATGAGGATGAACTGGCTACTGATGGATTTGAGGATAATTGATAGAAGTTTTGGTTCAAACAAAGAATCAATCTACAAAAAAAACACCAATAACTAGGCTTAAAAACGTGGCGATAAAAGTCGCCACGTTTTTATTTGCAAGACAATTATTTTAATTCGGAAATTCTGAATGGAAGTAACCAGCAAATTTCCAAATTTCTGAAATGTCCTCCACTTGAACTGGATAAGGGTCAAATGCCGTATTGATGGGTTTTAGAATCAAAATCTGCTTATCTTTCAAATAATTGAATACCATTTTTACCACAACACCTTCATCCTTGGTCACCAAAATACAGATTGTTCCATTCTTAATTGAAATCCAGTCTTCAATATATTCACCAAAAACAAAACTTCCTTCCCTAAGCGGCAGCATAGATTCACCTTGGTAAGGGAAAGTGCGATACTTCTTATTGCTATCTAAAAAAGGTAAATGAAAAGTTGGCAGACTCGTTATAAATTCTAAATCACCAAAAGAGTTTTTATAGCCTCCTAATGCTTTAATAGGTACAAATTCTATATTGTCTTTGTTTTCTGAATTGACTGTAGTGGCCAATATTCTAAGACCTTCCTTTTTTCTTGGTAAAATAGACAAATCTTCTGAAAGCAGTTCATCGGCACTCACTTTAAAGTATTCTGCTATTCTCAGAATATCAACCAATTTTGGCTCCGTTCTGTCTTGCTCATAACTTCCATAAGTGCTTTTACTAAGACTCAATCGCTTAGCCATTTCATCTTGTGAAATACCCCCTTCAATTGACTTTCTTAATACTTGAAGATTAAAACCCAGTTTTGTTGTCATCGTAAATTTTATTTACATTTTTGAGCCAAAAAAATCAAATGACTTAGTTTTGTTAGTATATTTGACTTGATTTTGTGTTTCATATTGTGAAATTGCAAGCAAAAATACAAAACGTAGTCAATTTATACAAATGGACAGGGCAATTGCTCATATGGATTTGGACAGTTTTTTTGTTTCGGTTGAAAGACTGCGAGACAATCGGCTAAACGGCATGCCTGTGATTGTGGGCGGAAATGGAGATAGGGGCGTGGTAGCGGCCTGTAGTTATGAAACTCGTGTATTTGGCGTAAGGTCGGCCATGCCTATGCGTATGGCCAGACAGCTATGCCCCGATGCGCTGATAATCAGGGGCGATTATGAAGCTTACAGCAAATATTCAGCTATGGTCACCGAAATAATTACTCAAAATACCCCTCTAATTGAAAAGGCCAGCATTGATGAATTTTATTTGGACTTGACGGGCATGGATAAATATTTTGGCAACTGGAAATTTGCCACTCAAATCCGTAATAAAGTAATCAAGGAAACGGGTTTGAGTATTAGTTTGGGGCTTTCTACCAGTAAAACCGTTTCAAAAATGGCCACTAACGAAGCCAAGCCAGCTGGTGAATTACAAATACACTCAGGTGAAGAAAAAGCTTTTTTAGCACCATTATCCGTTTCAAAAATCCCTCTTTGTGGAAAAGTAACCACTCAAATGCTTCGCAATATGGGCATTAGTAACATTGGTGTATTAAGCCAAATGCCACTGAGGTTACTCGAAAAAACATTTGGCAAATTGGGTAAAACTTTATGGGAAAGGGCCAACGGAATAGACGGCTCCCCAATTATTCCTTATCGTGATGCCAAAAGCTGTTCGAAAGAAATCACTTTTGAAAAGGATACTACCAATATTGAGTTTCTAAAATGTGTTTTGATAAAAATGGTGGAAGAATTGTGTTTTGATTTGCGAGAAAGTGGCTTCTGCACAGGCTGCTTAACGGTGAAAATCAGGTATACCAACTTTGATACACATACCCGACAGGTTAATTTACCAGTAACTACTGCCGATCATAAAATAATTAAAACGGTTTTGGAATTATTTGAAAAACTATACGATAGAAGAATATTGATACGGTTAATTGGTGTGCGATTTACAAAATTGGTGCGAGGGACAGAGCAATTGAATATTTTTGACGAAAATGCAAGGCTTTATCCGCTCTACAATGCGATGGATAAAATGAGAAGCCGATACGGTGTTGAAGCAATTGGAAGTGCCGCTACCCTCGATTTGAATAAAAGAACACCGTTCCTCAACGCTCATGTATCTTAATTGCCACACCTATTATAGCCTAAAATATGGCACCATTTCGATTGAAGAATTGATTGGAAAAGCCGTAGAATTAGGAATTAAAAAGCTGGTTTTAACCGATATCAATATCACCTCTGCTGTATTTGACTTCGTTACTTTTTGTAAAAAATCAAGTATTGAGCCTGTTGTCGGCGTAGAATTCAGAAATGAAGAAGACTTGCTCTATGTATGCATTGCTAAAAATCATAAAGGTTTTGCCGAAATAAATAGTTTCAGAACTAAGCATCAATTGGCAAAGGAGCTTTATCCCAATATTCCCCCAGCTTTTGACGAAGTAATTGTAATTTTCCCTTTTACAAAAATAGAAAACAGTATTTTATATAAAAATGCAAAAATTGGGGTGAGGCTCAACGAGCTAAACCAATTGTATAAGATTGATTATAAGGCTTTTGTATTACTGCAACCCGTCACTTTCCTCAATAAACAAGGTCATAACATTCATCGGCTTTTGCGCTCGATTGATAATAATTGTTTACTGAGTAAGCTGCCAAGAAATGCTGAGGCCAGTCCCGATGAGCTATTTCATTCGCCTGAAGAACTAGAAAATAAGCTGAAAAATTACCCTGAAATCATTGCCAATTCTGAAGCATTATTGGCCGGATGTAGTTTTGAATTCGATTTTCAATTACCCAAAAACAAACAGATTTTTACCCATTCAAAAGCAGACGACCTCAATCTATTAAGAAAATTGGCTTATGATGGCTTGATAGTTCGCTATGGTAAAGATAATGTGGAAGCAAAAAAACGAATCGATGGAGAGTTGAAAATAATTGGGGAACTGAATTTTTGTTCTTATTTTCTGATCACTTGGGACATCATCTGTTATGCCAAAAACAGAGGATATTTTCATATCGGACGGGGTTCTGGGGCTAACTCTATTGTGGCTTATTGTTTGGAAATCACCGATGTGGATCCTGTTGAGTTGGATTTGTATTTTGAGCGATTTATCAACCCAAGCCGCACCAGCCCACCCGACTTTGATATCGACTTCAGTTGGGATGAAAGGGATGAAATAATAGACTACGTTTTTAAAAGGTATGGAGCTGAATATGTCTGTCTATTAGCCACTTACGTAACTTTTAAGGATCGCTCGGCCTACCGGGAGTTGGGCAAAGTATTTGGTTTGCCCAAGCCAGAAATTGATGAATTGGTTCAAGATTTGCGGGCGAACCCCAACAACGAGTATACAAAGTTAATTTTAAAGTATGGAAAACTGATGGAAGGTTTCCCTAGCTATTTGAGCATCCATGCTGGTGGAATAATTATTTCAGAAGAACCATTAGCCTATTATACGGGCTTGCAACCCATGCCAAAGGGTTTTCCTATTTGCGAATTTGATATGTATGTTTGTGAAGATATGGGCTTTTCAAAATTTGATGTGCTCTCGCAACGAGGCCTGGGGCATATTAAAGAGGCCGTAGATATTATTAAGGAAAACCGACAAGTGAGTGTAGATGCCCACGCTATTCAAGATTTTAAAAACGACCCCCAAATCAAGCTACAACTCCAAAGCCATGAAACAATGGGCTGTTTTTATGTGGAGTCGCCAGCCATGCGGCAATTAATTTGGAAGCTAGAATGTGACAATTATTTAACGCTGGTGGCCGCCAGCAGTATTATCAGGCCAGGTGTAGCCAGCTCAGGCATGATGGGTGCCTATATCAAAAACCACCATAACCCCACTCAGGTAAAATACATTCATCCTAAAATGAAGGAGCTTTTAGAAGAAACTTACGGTGTAATGGTGTATCAAGAAGACGTGATAAAAGTGGCCCACTATTTTGCGGGCCTTTCATTGGCCGATGCGGATGTGCTTAGGCGTGGGATGTCGGGCAAGTATAGATCAAGAATCGAATTTGAAAAAATGGTGCAGAAATTTCATTCCAATTGTGCCGAAAAAGGCTATGAGCCAGCGATTTACAAAGAAGTTTGGCGGCAAATTGAGAGCTTCGCAGGTTACAGTTTTAGCAAAGCCCACTCAGCTAGTTATGCGGTGGAAAGCTACCAAAGTTTATATTTGAAAACCTACTTTCCGATAGAATTTATGGTGGCGGTAATCAACAATTTTGGCGGATTTTACAAAACGGAGTTTTACTTTCACGAAGCCCGCCGTGCAGGAGCGACAATAGAATTGCCCGAAATCAATTCAAGCCAAATGAGTACATCTGTTTCAGGATCAACTATTTACATGGGTTTTATACATGTAAAGTCGCTAGAAAACCAATTGATTCATGCCATTATTTTGGAGCGAAACAAAGGTCAATTCTTTTCATTCGAACATTTTTGTAAAAGAGTTTCAGTGGGCCTAGAGCAGCTAATTATTCTCATTCGAATCGGGGCATTTAGAAATTTCGGGATTGGTAAAAAGGAATTAATGTGGATGGCCTATTCAATGACCAATGGCAAAAAACTACAACCCGCAGGGAATGAGATTTTTGAAGTTGAAACGGTGAATTATACCTTCCCTACACTTATTCACTCTCCCTTAGAGGATGCTTTTGATGAGTTTGAATTGATAGGTTTCCCCATGTGCAGCCCTTATTGGATGCTCCATGAAAAAGTTGAAACCTATTATTTTGCCAATAATATCCATTTGGCTATTGGCAAAGAAATAGATATACTCGGCTATTTGATTACGCTGAAGCCTACTCGAACAAAAAAAGGGGAAGGCATGGCTTTTGGCTATTTTGTGGATGAAAAAGGAGAGTATTTCGATACCGTCCATTTTCCTAATTCAATACAAAATTTCCCCTTCCGTGGCTCAGGCATTTACCATATGAAAGGTATAGTGATGGAAGAGTTTGGCCATTGTGCCATTCAAGTAATCTGGATGAATAAATTGGCATATAAGGTGGATCCCAGGAATAATTAGATTAAAATAAGGGCTGAATCCTTGATAATTGAGTTGCTTTGGGAATGCTTCATTGTAGGGCGCTATCCGTATAATTTAATTGACAAAACAGTAATTATTTATTTATTTTTGCATAAAAAAATCGTCAATGCCCAAAACAAAATACTGCCCACAGTGCGGAACTGCGCTAATTGAAACACAAAATGGTGATCGATTACGCAAGCAATGTCCTGATAATGAGGCCTGTGGCTATGTATATTGGAACAATCCTGTGCCTGTGGTGGGTGCTATTGTGGAGCATGAGGGGGATATTATTTTAGCAAGAAATGCCATGTGGCCACCCGAGTGGTATGCTATTATTACTGGCTTTTTGGAAAAAGGGGAATCCGCTGAGCAAGGTATTCTGAGGGAACTAAAGGAGGAATTGAATTTGGAGGGTGAGATTGTAGAATTTGTGGGCGTTTTTGATTTTTTTCAAATGAATCAACTGATATTGGTCTATCATGTAAAAGCCTTTGGCCAAATAAAATTAAGTGAAGAATTGGTCGATTATCGCCGCTATAAAGACCATGAAATAAAGCCCTGGCCAATGGGAACGGGCCAAGCGGTAAAAAAGTGGCAAAATAGCCGGGGTATTTTTAATGAAACGATTGAATTGCCCAAAAGGAAATAAAGATTAACCTCTTAAATGCATTGCTTTTGGTTGAGTAAAAGCACGAATGCCCGCATGAGAAAGGGTTGCTCCAAAACCTGAATGTTTTCTGCCACTCCATGGTAATGCTGCCGAAACTCGGTCGCAACAATTCCAGTAGCCTGTTCCAGAGTTAATTTTAGATAAAATACTTTCTGCTCTAGATTGTGATTTCGAATAAACTGCCGCTGTCAATCCATATTTTGTGTCATTCAGTAAATCAATCGCTTGGCTATCATTCTCCACTTTCATAATTCCAATGATGGGTCCAAATGATTCCTCCTGCATTAAATCCATCTCATTGGTTACATTTATTAAAACCGTTGGCTCAAAATAATTACCAGCAGTTTCTATTCTTTTTCCTCCACAAACGAGTGTAGCGCCATTGTCTAATGCGTTTTTAACTTGTCGTTCTAAAACTTCTATTTGTGCTTCCCTTGTGAGTGCTCCGATATAAACTCCTTCTTCCATTGGTGAGCCAATTTTCCAAGATTTTACCTCCTCAACAAAGTATTTTAGGTAATCTTCATAGACCTTTTCGTGGACATAGATTCGCTCGACTGCACAACAACTTTGCCCATTGTTGTAAAAAGCGCCATCGGCAGTTCCGATGGCAGCATTTTTAATGTCTTCTACCTCATCTGTAATATACAATGGATCTTTGCCTCCTAATTCTAGCTGACAAGGCACCATTTTGGGAGCCACTTTTTGATAAATTTTATTTCCTGTAGGATAGGAACCTGTGAAAAAATAACCATCCAAAGGTAGATCCAATAGTAATTCTCCAATATTTCCTTTTCCTAGAGCTATTTGAAAAACATTTTGTGGAACACCCACAGTATACAATAATTTTTGAATCTCCATTCCGGTTAAAGTTGCAAATTCTGATGGTTTGTAAAATACCGAATTCCCTGCCAAAAGCGCTGGCACAATCACATTGATTCCAACCAAATAGGGGTAATTCCAAGCTGAAATATTTGCCACCACACCCAATGGCTCGTAAACTATTTTTTCAACCATGCCTGGTTGTTGGCTCATTGTTTCCTCTGCTAAATATTTAACCGCATTTTCACAAAGCCAGTTGATTCTTGAAATTCCGCCATTAATTTCATTGATAGATTGCTGAAGAGGCTTGCCCACTTCGGACGTCAGAATACTTGCTAAAATAGTTTCATTTTTCTTCAATAACTGTGCAAAAAGCTGAATAATCTCAATCCTTTTTTCAAGAGAAACAGTAGCCCAATTTTTTTGACCAGTTTTCAAATTTTCATATTTGTGGCTGATAGTCAATTGATTATCTGTTTCAATTGTTGCAATTTCTTCGCCAGTAGCTGGGTTGATGATTGATAAATCCATTCAATTGTTATTTATTCTTTTTAGAAAAGCCTCTCTAATATTTTTAGTAAAAGGGCTATTTTGGTTAATCATCCGTTCAGGATGCCATTGTACCGCAATCAAAAACTGTTCAGATAAATGGCCTAATTCAACGGCTTCTATTTCTCCATCTGCCGAAGTTGCCGAAATGATTAGACCCTTCGCCAATTGATTAATAGATTGGTGATGGGCACTATTTACCTCTCCCATTTCTTCGCCAACGATTTCAAATAAAACAGAATTCTTATCAACAAAAACCTGATGCATTTTATCCTCAGTATCTCTTTTATGAATTAAATTTTTTTCATCCAGATCTAAATTCAAATCTCCACCCAAAAAAGTATTAATGAGTTGTAAGCCCCTGCAAATACCTAAAATTGGCTTTTTATGTTCGATGGCCAATTTTAAAACTTCGGATTCAAATTTGTCACGAATCGAATTGAAATATAAAGGGGCATTCTTGTAATCAGGATTTTCAGGCATGATATCTACCCCGCCAGTAAAAACAATCCCATCACAAATTGCAACATCATCAGTATTGTATTTTTCAAAAGAAAGTTCAATAATATCAATATCTTCTTGGCCTTTTAACCAAACTGGATAGTTGGAATAATTTGCTTCAGATAATGTTAAACCTATTTTCATAACTCTACAACTTAGAGGGAGCAATTTATAAAGCTTCCAGATACAGATATTTAAAATCTTCTCT
>JAZKGO010000047.1:7529-9991 GCA_040385875.1 Bacteroidota bacterium | reverse complement strand
ATCGCATTAGCCAGGCCATGATGAGTATCTAAAAGTGATGATAATGGGTGAGCCAATGAATGCACGACACCTAAGCCTTTTTGGAAAGCAATGGCACCCATCATGGATGCCAAAAGCATTTTAGATCTTGATTCGATATCCGGATTTTTAACGGCAATCTCCAAACTTTCATGAATCAACCTGATCCCTTCCAGAGCAATTCCGTCGCAGATTGGGTGGTAATTTTTTGCTAAAAAAGCCTCCATATTATGTGCGAGTGCGTCCATGCCTGTAGCAGCAGTAATGCTTGAGGGCAAGCCCATCGTAAGGGAAGGGTCTGCATAAACAATTTTAGCCAATAATTTTGGCGAAAAAAGTATCTTTTTTTGGTGGGTTTCGTCGTCAGCTATAATCGCTGAACGCCCCACTTCGCTGCCAGTACCTGCCGTGGTAGGAATGGTAATAAAATGTGGAACGTCATTCGTCACGTAAATATCCCCGCCAATAAGATCGTCATATTTGAAAAGGTCTTCCCGATGATTGATTCTCAACAAGATCGCTCTGGCTACATCCAATGCGGCACCACCTCCGATTCCAATAATACAATCTGAATTGGATTGATGATACGCCTCATCACCTTTATAAACATCCGACTTTACTGGATTTTTATGGATATCTGAAAAAATTGCTACCTCAAAACCATTTGATTCCAAGTCTTCAATAATTGATTTGAAAAAATCCAATTCTCGCACAGTGGGATCCGTCACTACCAATGGACTATTTAAATTATTCTTTTTCAAATAATCTGGAAGCTCTTTAATAACGTTTGTTCCAAAACGTATAGTGGTTGGAAAGTTAAATTGTGATATCATATTTTTATTTTACGGATTGCAAATCCTTTTTATCAAAATGACGACATTACAAATGTCGACCAGCTTCACTAGTAGTTAAACTATCTCAAAATACCGCCTCATTTCCCAATCTGTAACAGCCTTTGAATATTGCCTCCACTCCCAATCACGGGTTTGGGTGAAATGTTGTACAAATGTTTCACCCAAAATTTCATTCGCTATTTTTGAGTCTTTCATCAAATTAGTAGCATCTATCAGATTTTTAGACAGTCGGCCATTGCTTTCATCCAAGTAACCATTGCCAATAGTCTGACTTTGAGTCAATTGCAAATTATTCTTGATTCCATACAAGCCAGCTGCCAAACTAGCCGCCATAGCCAAATAAGGATTGGTATCTGCCCCAATTATGCGAGTCTCAAGCCGGCAGGATTTCTCACCCGAAGGCAAGGCTCTTAATGCCACCGTGCGATTATCTACTCCCCAAGTGAGAGTGGTGGGGGCCCAAGCACCTTCTACCAAACGTTTAAATGAATTAACTGTTGGAGCAATCATGGGCAATATTTGAGGCAAAACCAACAATTGACCAGCGATATAACTTTTCATTACCTCACTAATATTGTCAGATTTGGTTTCGTCAAAAAATAAGTTTTTAGTAGAATCAACATTCCAAATAGATTGGTGAACATGGCCCCCGCAGCCTGGCAAATTCTCTGAAATCTTGGCCATAAAAGTAGCCATTATCCCATGTTGATAGGCGATTTCTTTCACTGAAGTTTTAAACAAAACGGCTCGGTCTGCTGCTTCAAGTGGTGCTGAATATCTGATAGCTGCTTCATAAGTACCCGGCCCAGTTTCGGTGTGTAGCCCCTCAATCGGAATATCAAATTTGGTTAAAAGTTGAAACAAATCCGTAAAAAAGGGATTTTGTAATGACGACCTCAAAATAGAATAGCCAAACATCCCTGGGGTAAGGGGCGAGAGATTTTGAAAACCTTTCTCGCTGGCTGATTGTGGTGTTTCTTTGAAATTAAACCATTCAAATTCCTGCGAAACCTGTGGTTTAAAACCCTGATTAGCAGCCTCTTCAATTATTTTTTTTAAAAGTTGTCTTGGGCAAACTTGACTTGGCTGAGCAGTGCTTTCAATAAAATCAGCAAGAAAAAAGGGTAGATTATTTTCCCATGGGATTTTTCTAAAAGTTGAAAAATCAATCTTTGCCTTTGCGTCAGGATAGCCCGTATGCCATCCCGTGTAAGAGGCGTTGTCATAAGCTACATCCGCCATGTCCCAGCCAAAAACCACGTCACAAAATCCAAAAGTATCATCAGCAATAGAAAGAAACTTTTCGGTGGAGATATATTTTCCTCTCAAAATCCCGTCTATATCAGTAACCGCCACTTTAACTTTCCCTGCTGGATGTTGTTTGATATAATCGAGAATTTCGTTTTGTTTCAGCTTATCCATAAAAAATGTTTTGAATAAATTTAGGATATTTTTATAGATATTTCAAGAATAGATTCAATTTGGTTTGTAAACGATTTTGAATATAAGAAAGCCCACTACTAAAAAAGCTATAAAAATAGCCACCAATATTAAATTATAGTAGGCCATTGCAATAAAACAAAATACGCT
>JAZKGO010000047.1:0-7429 GCA_040385875.1 Bacteroidota bacterium | reverse complement strand
CATATCGGGCAAATTCAAATGTAGCTCTTCCGCCCGCCAATATGCAGCCATGAAAGGAAGCCACTAATCCCAAAATACTGATATAAATTAAAGAAGTATAAAAAAAGTGTGATTTCCCATAAATTCCATCAATAACCAGGGTTAATGGGGAGTCGGAAAGTTCACCTTGATTATTATAAACTACTGATTCCCAACCATTAAAACCCACCGCACAAATAAATGTTAAAAAACATAAAAAGATAAGTGTGAGTATTGCTCTACTGAACCCATTGCTCAAATCTTTTTGAGGGTTTTCTGATTCTTCGGCAACATTGGCAAGTCCTTCAATCCCTAAAAAAAACCAAATGGCAAATGGAATGGCTGCCAGTACCCCCTCAAAACCTCCAATTGAAGGATTTTTAGATAAATTACTGACCGAAAACTCAGGAAGGGTAATAGAAGCAAATAGCAATAAGCCCAATAAGGCTAGAATTGTAATCGTTAACTCAATAGTTGCCGCCAGTTTTACCCCTAAAACATTGATTCCAGTAAAAATAAAGTACATGAAAATCGAAAAGCTGACAATCGAAATACTCGGAAAGGCCAAATGCAAATTGGTGCCAATGCCAATGGCTATGGCTGGAGGGGTAAAAAGATAGATTAGAATTTGTGAAAGACCTGTAATAAAACCAATATTAGGACCAAAAGCCCGACTGGCATAATCGAAGCCGCCCCCTGCTTTAGGGATAGCACAGGCCAATTCGGCATAAGAGTAGCTGAAACATATATACAAAATAATCACAATGCCAGTGGCAATGGCCATGCCATAGGTTCCTCCTTTTTCGAGTCCTAAATTCCACCCAAAATACATTCCTGAAATTACATTGCCCACTCCTATGCCCCAAAGCAAAAGTGGCGAAAGGCTTTTCTTAAGGTGATTCATTCTGTTTTAGTTTGATTTGGATTATACAATTTAACTAAATATAGCCGAATCTTTGAGAAGAAACAAGGTAATTCCCGCAATAAAACCTGAAAGAGCCAACTTTAAGTCGTGGTGACTAACCTTAAAAATTCTAACAATTAAAGCAGAAACCAATAGCGAAACTCCAACGATTACAATCTGACCTCCTTCAAGACCTATATTAAAAGCAAATAAGGGTTTTACAATGCTTTCTTCTTTACTCAATAAACTTCGCAAATAATTGGAGAAACCCAGCCCATGAATCAATCCGAAAAATAAAGCCATATAATACCTTGAATAGTCCGTTTTTTGCTTCAAAGGCTTTCGACTAGGTATTTTGTAAAAAAAATTAAAAATGCAGGTCACAAAAATGGTAACCAAAATTAAAAATTCGACCAGATTATTATTTACTCTCACAATTTTGAAAGTGGCTAGAGCCAAAGTAAGTGAATGACCAATTGTAAAAGCAGTCACCAAAAGACCTACTTTTCGCCATTCTGACATATTGTAAATGGCGCAAAGTGCCAAAATAAAAAGAATATGATCGACTCCTTTGAGGTCAGTAATATGTTTAAAACCAAGTTGGAGATAAGTAGTTAATTCAGACATTACTGTAAATGCGTTTAAGATTATAGGTTAGTGTTGTTGGTTGAAAACTACCATGATTTAATTTCTGATAATTTTCGAAGCAAAAATAAAAAAAAAGGATGAACAATTTGTCCATCCTTAGAAATATCAAAAGATAAATTAAAGTATTGCTTTTGTTAAACTGAAATTAGAATTGCTCAGTTTTTGAAAAGAAAAATGACCCTTCAATCTCAGCATTTTCATCAGAATCAGAGCCATGAATGGCGTTTGCCTCGATGGAAGTGGCATATAGTTTTCTGATAGTTCCCTCCTCAGCATTGGCAGGGTTGGTAGCCCCAATTAGTTTTCTGAAATCCGCAACGGCATTTTCCTTTTCCAATATCATGGGTACAATCGGCGCCGAACTCATGTATTCACACAAACTAGCATAAAATGGACGCTCAGAATGAATTGCATAAAACTTGCCTGCTGAATCTGGCGTCAGCTGAGTTCTTTTCATGGCTACAATTTTAAAGCCAGCCTCCTCAATCATTGCTATTATTGCTCCAGTATTCCCTGCTTCAGTAGCATCGGGTTTAATCATCGTAAATGTTCTGTTTGTCGACATCGTATTTTGGTAATTATGTAGTCTGTATTAGGCACAGAGTACAAATATGTGTTTATAAATATATTTTAATTTTGCAAAACGAAAAAATTAATACCTTGAACCTAATACTTGATACTAAATTTTGAGTTTGCAAAATTACTCAAATTAGCCCTTTTTCCAAAACCAAACTTAAATAATTCCCTTGATTATTCCCCCCTTTTTATCTAATTTTGCAATTCTGTTTTGGATTTTGGGGTAAACTAGCTCTGAATACTTTATTTGGATTATCAAAAAAACAAAGCAAAACGGTACTCAATTGTTACATGCAAAAGATTGAAGCTTTTAAAGAGCTAATTAAAAATCCTCAAAAGGTGGTAATTACCACTCATTTTAAACCAGATGCCGATGCACTTGGCTCTTCTCTAGCGTTGGCAGGATTTTTAAAAAAGCTGAACCATCAAGTAAATGTGATTACCCCTTCTGATTATCCGGAATTTTTAAATTGGATGAATGGAAATGACGAAGTAGTCGTATTCGAACGAAATAAAAATAATTCGGTTGCTCTGAAGCTAATTAGAGAAGCAGACATTATTTTTTGTTTAGACTTTTCTGCCTTGTCAAGAATAAATGATCTTGAAATACCTGTGAAAGAGTCGATTGCAACAAAAGTAATGATTGACCACCATATCAATCCTGAAGATTTTGCAGCTTTTGAATTTCACAATACTAAAGCGGCCGCAACAGCTGAAATCATATATGATTTAATTGTTGAATTAGGTCAAAAGGAATTGATTGATGTGCCAATTGGTGAATGTATCTATGCTGGCTTAATGACCGATACTGGTTCGTTTAGGCATCCAAGTACTACTAGCCGAACACACCAAATTGCGGGTGAATTAATCGATTTAGGGGTAAATACTAACAAAATCCATAGAAATATATTTGATAGCTTTACCGAGGAGCGCTTGAAGTTTTTAGGCTTTATGCTTTCAGAAAAATTAAAAGTTTTACCTGAATACAACTTAGCCTATTTCACCGTTACAAATGAGGAATTAAAACGATTCAATTCACAAACTGGTGATACTGAGGGGATTGTCAATTATGCTTTGACCATAAAAGGTATTGCAATGGCAGCGATTATTGTTGAAAGACCAGAGGCCATTAAAATGTCCTTTCGCTCAATTGAATCAGTAGCTGTTAATGATATCGCATCAGTACATTTTAGTGGTGGAGGCCATAAGAATGCCGCCGGTGGTAAAACGGAAGGAATTGGGCTGGCAGCTACTGAGGCCAAATTTTTAGAAATTTTGCCGTTATATAAGGCCAGATTGACAGAGAATTGGGCAAAACAAAATTAAAGAAAATCACAATTAAATTATTAATATATCGCACGGGCGGTCCCGTTTTCAAATTAAAATACAATGTTTAATAAAATTAGCACTTTTGCAGTTTCAATATTATTTTTAGCTGCTTGTAATTCAAATAAAGTGGAGGTAAAAGATGGCTTGAAATTTCAATTTCATGACCACGATAGCAATGGAAAAGTTGCCAAAATGGGCGATATCATGACTTTCCATTTAAAACTTAAAAATGCCAAAGATTCGGTACTGAAAGATTCTTATAAAGAAGGAGCTCCAGTAGTAGCTCAAGTTCAAAAAGCACAGTTTAAAGGAGCTTTCGAGCAAGGGCTTTTATTATTGGCTAAAGGAGATAGTGCCACATTTTTTGTACCTGTTGATTCGCTATTTAAAGGATACCCAACTATCCCACCAGTATTTACTAAAGGCAGTGATGTTCGTTTTTCAATCAAAGTTATTGATATTCAGACGGAAGCGGAGTTTCAAGCCAGTCGCCAAAAAAATGCGGATAAACAAAAAACTACTGATGCCACTACCATCGCTGCTTTTGTTACCAAAAATAAAATGACGAATGTACAGAAGACTGAATCTGGCTTAAACTACGTGATTACGACACCAGGTAATGGCCCTCAAGTAGCTGCGGGAGATTCAATTACGGTGAAATATACAGGAAAACTAAGCTCAGGCAAAGTGTTTGAATCAAATACCTTTCCATTACAAGTTGGCCGTGGAATGGTGATTCCAGGTTGGGATGAAGGCCTTCAAAAATTCAAACAGGGTGGTAAAGGTACTTTGTTGATTCCATCAGGCTTAGGCTATGGCGATCAGGGAAATCCAACCATTCCGGCTAATTCCGTATTAATATTTGATGTTGAGATTTTAACTGTTAAAAAGGGTAAATAGAGGATAGCTATTTATTTTTTAATTGATTTTTCAAGATTGAGAGCAAACTATTTAGTTGGTTTTTGCGTCCTTGTTAAAGCTTCAAATTAATAATGATTTGAAATATCAATAAAAAAGTAGACTTAATAAAAAGATAATGAAGATTTTAAGAGGGATAGTTTATGTTTTTTGTGCATCAGTATTGCTATTAATGCAGTCATGCATGAAAAGTGAAGAGCCGATTGACGACCAAAAGGCACGTGAAAATGATGAACAGATTCAGGCTCATTTGAAAGCCAATAACATCACTGCTGTCAGTGCAGGTAGTGGCGTATACTATGTGATTACCAAAAAAAATGAAGGTGGTAAAACCCCCGTTAATGGCGATTTGATTACCTTTCATTTCCAAACTTCCAGATTGGATGGATTCAAAATCGATAGTACTTCAAGGGCTGATAATAAACCCAATCATAGCCCTTTTGGTACTGTGAATAACTTATGGAGCTTGCTTTCCAGCGTACTGAAAGAAGGCGAAAGAGCCACCTTCTATTTGCCATACAACTATGCCTATGGTGATAAAGCTACGACTAACGTACCTGCCTATTCGCCCATTGCAATGGATTTTTCGGTTGAAAAATTGAGAAGTGAAGAAGAGCAAATTGAGAGTTTTATTGCAGACAACAAATACGCTGTAACCAAAACCGAAACTGGATTAAGATATGCCGTTACAAAGGAAGTACCTGCTGGAGAAGCCCTTAAAGCTGGTCAAACCATAAAAGTAAATTATACCGGAAAGCTATTATACTTCGCTGGAATATTGGATGCTTCTAACAAATTGACAACCACTTTTGACAGTGGCTCCTTTTCATTTGTACTGGGTTCTGGTAATGCTGTTGCGGGTTTTGATCAGGGGATTGCCAAACTAAAAGTTGGAGAAAAAGGGGTCTTGATTTTCCCATCAAGTCTAGGTTATAAAGATGCTACGCAAGGCTCTATACCAGCTAAATCACCCTTATTTTTTGAAATTGAGGTAGTTTCGGCACTTTAACAAATGCTTTTAATTGATAATATCATAAATAGACCTAGCTTTTTAGGTCTATTTTTTTTATAATTTAAAAAATGGAAAAACAGCAATTAATCCTTGCCTCCAACAATATCCATAAGGTAGAAGAGATCAAACATTTTATTGGTGATCGATTCGAACTATTGACATTGGAACAGATTGGTTTTGAAGGTGATATCGAGGAGCCAGGCAGTACTTTATCAGAAAATTCTATGATTAAAGCCGAATACATATTTGATAAATATCACCAAAGCTGCATTGCTGACGACTCTGGACTTGA
The DNA here is from genome assembly GCA_040385875.1 of Bacteroidota bacterium. Taxonomy (GTDB): domain Bacteria; phylum Bacteroidota; class Bacteroidia; order Cytophagales; family Spirosomataceae; genus JANMZR01. The sequence goes on along the minus strand of JAZKGO010000047.1, from coordinate 1,732 downwards.
GGTTTTATCCTTAAATAATGAGCCTGGAGTATACAGTGCCCGATACGCTGGGCCACAGCGCAGCCATGAGGATAATATGAATCTATTATTGAAAAATTTGAAAGGAGAGACCGATCGATCGGCACAGTTTAGAACCGTTATCACTCTTATTCATGAGGGTAAAATCAGTCAGTTTGATGGGGTAGTAAAAGGAAAAATAATTAGTGAAAAAAGAGGTGAACAAGGTTTTGGATACGATCCTATATTTGTCCCTGAGGGTTATGACCGCACTTTCGCCCAAATGAGTTTGACTGAAAAAAATGGGTTAAGTCATAGAACCAGAGCCATTGAAAAAATGATTGAATACCTGAATTTGTGAACTCGAAACTAGTATTTCACAGTGATTCCATGGTAAATCTCCTGATGCTGATAGTCTTTGCGTAAAGGATGGCCTTCCCAATCGTCAGGCATTAAAATTCTTCGTAAATCAGGATGGCCAACGAACTGAATCCCCAATAAGTCAAAAGCTTCTCTCTCATCCCAGTTTGCCGAATGCCAAACCCCTGAAACAGTGGGAACCTTTGGAAGTTCTTCTCCTAAAATATTTCTCATTACCTCAACTTTCAAAGCAATTTTATGATCATAAGGTATTGAATATAAGTTATATACAACTTCCATTGTATTTTTTTCTGGGCCATTATCAAGGCCAGTAATACAAGAAAGTGAATCGAAATAGCAACGAGAGTCTTCCTTTAAAAATTTCGAAATTTCACCGATTTTATCAACTTGAACCATCAAGATGGGCATCAGTCCACCAATTTCTTCAAGAATAACTGCTTCGCCAAATTCCCCAATTAATATTTCTTTCAGATTAATCATGAATTACGCTGAGTAAGGTTTCTAATTTTATTTCCGTTTCGTTCCATTCTCTTTCTGGATCAGAGTCTTCTGTGATACCGGCCCCAGCATACAAATAGGCCATATTCCCCTTTATTTTGAGTGACCTTAGATTTACAAAAATTGCCGAAGAGTTTTTTATATTAATTGGCCCCAAAAAGCCGCTATAAAACTCCCGATCATAGTTCTCGTTTTTCAAAATAAATTCCATGGAGGAGGCCTTGGGCATGCCACAAACGGCCGAGGTAGGGTGCAGTAAGCCCAACAATACCGTGGCAAACTGATTGAATTCAATGGCTTTAGTGTCAACCGAAAAGGTAGTTTGCAAATGCAATAAATTACCTGCTTCTACGGTTTTAGGGCCTATTTCAATGTATTCTCTCACCCTCACTTTTTTAAAACATTCAATAATATACCTACTCACGAAGGCTTGTTCCTCAATTTCTTTTTGACTCCAGCGAGCACTAGAAGGGTCTATTTTACTGCCATCTTTTTCAAAAGCTAACTGGGTGCCCGCCAATGACATTGTTTTGAAAATACCTTCCTCATCTAAACTCACCAATAGCTCAGGACTGGCCCCTAACCAGATTTCGTTTATTTGAGGCAAGTAAACAGCCGATACAAAGGCATTTGGATATTTTTCACAAAGTTTTATTAACGATTCTGCAATATCTATTGATTCCTCACACTCAATGGCTCTGCGTCTGGAGAGCACCACTTTTTCAAAAAAATTATTCGAAATAGTATCTATTGCTTTTGAAACCAATTGCATATAATTCTCTTTCTCAACATTCAAATCTTCTTTTTTTGAATTTCTAGCTCTTAGAACTGGGCTTTTATCTTTTTCTAAAAAAGT
>JAZKGO010000046.1:1267-56974 GCA_040385875.1 Bacteroidota bacterium | reverse complement strand
TATTCTTTGTCGGAAATAGAAATCATTAGAATTTTACATGAGAATATGGATATTCCCAATCGGCTAAATGACTAGCATCTACAGCCAAATTTTTAGCCGAGGTTGGTAGAAAACCAATTTAAACCAATCTTATGCCGTTTTTGGTATGAAGTGTAAGCAATGTGCCTAAAATACCAACAAATATTTCGAAAGTGAAAACAACCGCTGTTAGTTTAAAATTCTAGGTCCTAAGGATGTCGGTAGCATAGCTTTTACCTTTGGCTTCATACCAAAATCGACGAGAGCAGTAAAAAGTACTTAACAATAAAAATCAATGAGGCAAAAGAACTATAACTTTTATCATAATCTCGGTTATTGGTTTTTGTTATTAATTGTACTGGTATTTGCCGGATTTTATACCACCTATTTTTCTGTATTCTTTCAACCCACGGCTACTATCATCCACATTCATTTTACATTAATGGTAGTCTGGATAGCCATGTTAATCGCCCAACCTTTTCTTATTAAATTTAAAAAGCTTTTCCTGCATAGAGCGCTCGGCAAAATAAGTTATGTATTGGTCCCATTGGTTTTACTATCTGGTTTTTTAATGATTCGTCATTCTTATTATCTTTTAATTGAAAACTTGCGGCAAAAAGCAGCTCAAGGATTGAACCAATTAGATTCTCACCAGATATTGCAAGAGGCTGCTTATTACGAAGCCATCGCAATTTTTTACCTTACCTGGTTTGCTCTGTTTTATTCACTGGCTATTATCAACCGTCGCAAGTCTGCTATTCATGCAAGGTTTATGTTAGCCACCGCTTTGCCCCTACTTGGCCCTACTGTTGACAGGATAGTGATTTTTAATTTTAAATTGCCCAGTTACCTACCTTATGAACTACCTTCTTTTTTGCTGATAGATACGATACTAGTCCTACTTTTATGGCATGACTATCAAAATAAAAGATCCACTAAAACCATCAAGCTCTCTTTGATTATTTACTTAACAGGGCAGCTACTTTATTTCATTGTTCCACATACAGAATGGTGGCAACAGGTTGTGACCTTTATTATGAAACCCGAGCCATAATTCGCTCCAATATCTGCCTAACTATTTCAATACCAATACATTACCACTATTTGTATTTGGGAACATATTATTTATTTCTTATTTTTGAAAAGTATATTTGAAGTTGAGTACCTATTCTAATTGTACCCTAAGTGGTGAGAGACTCGCATTACTTGGCAGGATTAGATTTTTTACACATAAACCCCAACTTATATGAAGCTACAACAAAAGTTCGCTTTTTTATTTTGTGTGTTTTTTCTACCCCATACTATCCTTAAAGCGCAAGAGCCAGTGGCTCCAAATGGGAAATTTGTTGAAGTGAATGGCGCAAAAATTTACTTTGAGGAATATGGTCAAGGAGAGCCATTGATACTACTACATGGTTTTGGCAGAACGCTAGCAGACTGGAAAACTAGTATCCCCGAATTTTCAAAAAATTATCATGTCATTGCTTGGGATATGCGTGGACATGGACGATCTACCTCACCCGACACTAGCATAGTATTTCTTCACGCCACAGCCGCCAAGGATTTGCTTGCTCTTTTGGAAAAACTTAATCTAAAAAGAGTAAAAGCCATCGGACATAGTTCCGGAGGGATGACCCTACTGTATGCAGCCACAAAAGAACCAGATCGTTTTGAAGCGATTGTTCCAATAAGTGCACAAATGTATTATAGTTTGCAAGTTCGTGAGGCTATTAAAATTAATGCCAAGCCTGAAGCTTTTTTTGAAATTAATGAGCTTGAAAAAAAACATGGCAAAATTAAGGGACAATTAATCGCACGCCAGTTCTATCATTTTCATGAGCTTTATGGCGATCCGTCAATCTCACCAGACCAACTTGCTGCCATCAAAGCTAGATCACTCATCATTCATGGTGACAATGATTTTGTGCCCGTTTCACAAGCTTGGGAAATTTACAAAAATATTCCCAATGCATATCTTTATATTGTCCCAAACGGTTGGCATTTGCCTCATGTTGGTGGTGCAAATGAAATCGATTTTATCAGAAGGACCTTAGAATTTCTAAAAGGTGATTGGAACAAAGGGCGATGACAGAAGTGATGCTTTACACCCAATAACCCTCTAAACCATAGACATTGATTTGGCATGTATAAAAATATTCCAACTGATTTAAAGAAAATTAATCTTGACGCAAACCTTTATCAACTTCACAAAAGTGGCAAAGGACTTAGCGACTTTGGGATGGACAGAACTTCTGAACTTCTTGATGAAGGTTTCGGGCTTTATTCAACTATTGACCTGAAAAAAAATATCGGCCCAATTAAAACACAGTATTTCAGAATTTCATTGACCAGAAATGGCAGCGCAACATTTGACATCGGACTTGAGAAATACAATACCAAACGCAACAGTATTTTATTTGGAATACCCGGACAGATTTTTTCGCTTCACCAGTTTAGCCACGACTTTCTTGCTTATTATATGCTGTTCACAGAAAAGTTTGCTAACGACGTGATACTGAAACAGAATAACCAGCAACATTTCCCTTTCCTATCTTTCTCGGGTTTACAATGTTTCCCAATTGATGATAATACCGCCGATGAAATGGAGAACATTATCTTCAAAATAAACAATGAAGTAAAAGAACGTAAAACAGACTGCAGTGAAATGATTAAACTTTATATAAAACAAATCATTTTACTGGCTGGCAGAAATTACGGAACGGTTCTGCTTTCCTATCAAAACACATCAAACTCAAATCAGGCATTATACAAAGCTTTTCTCAAATATGTTAGTCAATATTATTTGACGGAGAGAAAAGTTTCTGCTTATGCTGATATGCTTCATGTTTCACCAGATCACTTGAACCGAGCCATAAAATCGTGTTCTGACAGAACAGCACACGAACATATTGACGAAATGTTGATGATGGAGGCAAAAGCCTATTTACTACATACCTCGCTTACCGTTTCAGAAATTGCTTATAAGCTAGAATTTTCAGACCCTTCCCACTTCAATCGTTTTTTTAAAAAATATTGCGAATTAACACCTGTTGACTTCCGCAGTCAATCGTAATCAGTCCATTCAAAGTCGTTTTCATACCATGATTATGAATGTGTTGGACAGCATCTTTGCATCATCATACAAACATTCAGTAATTAAAATTCAAAAACGATAATGACAGAGCAAAACAAAACATTAGTCCGCAGAGTAAATAAAGAGTTTATTGAAGGCGGCAACATGGACACATTCAATGAAATCTTTGCAGAGGATTTCGTAAATCATACAGCCCCACCAGGTTCACCAAAAAGTCGTGACGGCGTAGTTTATTTCTTCAACCATCTTCTAAAACCTGCTTTCCCCGATCTGACGGTCGAAATACACGACATGATAGCCGAAGATGAAAAAGTGACCACACGCAAATCATTTCATGCCACTCACAAAGGTGAATTTTTCGGTATAAAACCTACTGATAAAAAAGTAATAATGGAAGTAATTGACATCATTGAACTGAGAAACGGAAAATACATTGGACATTGGGGAATACTTGACCTGCATAGTTTGATGGCACAACTTACTAGCTGACAGTCATTTACACTAAAAACAAAAGTACTTTTCGCAAAAGTTCTTTAAAAACTTCTTAAAACAACAAAAACATTTTGATTTGGACTTTAAAGCCAATCCAAAAAGTCTGTTTGTAAATTAATTATCGGTTTTTATTGTCAGGTAAACAAGGCCAGCAATGGCATAGACCTGCTTTGATTTACTTCTCTTAGGCAATACCCAATGTGAGTGTCCATTTTGTTTGACACACACTTGATTTGCTTAGGTTTATTTAGCCTGTAACAAAAACGAACAGTATTGTATCAAAAACGTTCAGTTCAGTTGCCTATTTTATTAATAACTACTTGATAATCAATAATATAAATAATTTGGCATTTTATTAGAGCTTTTGAAGTTGAAACCTCCATATATATGTTTAAAAATTATTTTTCCACAGGATACCGAGTAAAGACTGCCTTCAGAAGTTTGAGCCGAAACAGGAGCTTCACTTTTATCAACATTGCTGGCCTGGCGGTTGGCGTTGCCGTTTGTATGATGATCTTTATCATTATCCAATTTCAAACAAGCTTCGATAATTTTCACCCAAATAAAGATCGAGTTTTTCGTGTTTTAACTGAATCTCATTTAGCTAACTCAGGAACAATTTCTTATGGAAAAAATGTTCCTTTTCCCATGCCAGGAAGCCTCAAAACGGCTTTTCCTCAACTTGAACACGTAGCACCTATTTATGCCAGCCACAATGACGAGTTGCAGATACTTGATGGCAATGGAACCCCAATCAAAAATTTTAAAGAGCAGAGCGGTGTATTTTATACTTCCCCTTCATTCTTTAAAATGTTTAATTTTCCTCTACTTGCAGGTTCACATGAATCACTAAAAGATCCGAACAATGTATTGCTTACAAAAGAGATAGCAGAAAAATATTTTCCGCAGGAAGCTATTCACGGTGATTGGCAAAATTTATTGGGTAAAACCATTAAAATAACAGGATATTATAGTATGGGAGCTGGATTGTTTCAGTTTCCGGCAACAGCGCTAAAAGTCTCAGGCATTCTCGAAACCATACCTACTAATACAGACTTTCAGCTAAAATTGGTGGTTGCCTATGGAACAGACTTTACAGGTGATGCCCAATATGGATTTCAGCAGCCTCAGTGGAGTTCTTCAGCACCTGATTTTGGCTGCTATGTTTTGCTGCCTCCCAATATTTCTGCCGATAATTTTAATCCACAATTAAGAGAATACGCACGAAAAGTTCAACCTGCTGCCATCAAGGACAATTATATTATACAACCAATAAGTGCTGTGCATTATGATGCAATAGCGGGAAATTACAGCAACAAAACAATCAGTCACGAAATGATTAATGTATTATGGCTGATTGCCGCATTCATACTGTTAATTGCCTGTGTAAACTTTATCAATTTATCCACTGCCCAAGCTGTTAACCGTGCAAAAGAGGTGGGCGTAAGAAAAGTTTTGGGAAGTAATAAAGCTCAATTACAAATCCAGTTCATTATTGAAACATTGTTGATAGTAACCATTGCCGTAATTTCAGCAACGGTTATTACTATTTTGGCATTGCCTTCTTTAAGCCAATTGTTAGAACTTTCGCTTTCATTCAACATGCTTAATAATCCTGAGATTATTTTATTTCTTTTAGCTTTAACAATGGTGATTACCATACTCGCTGGTTTTTATCCTTCTATTGTTTTATCAAGTTTCAATCCTGTGAATGCTTTAAAGAGTAAACTCAGTGCAAATTCAGCCAAAGGAATTTCATTAAGAAGAGGATTAGTTGTATTTCAATTCATTATAGCACAGGCACTTATCATCGGTACGCTTGTAATCATTCAGCAAATGAATTATTTTATGAATCAGCCACTTGGTTTCGATAAAGAGGCAATCGTAAATGTCCATTATCGGCCAGATAGCACTGGTGGAAAATTGACAGATTATTTAAAGCAGCAGCTATTGGCAAACGGAGTACAAGCAGTAAGTTTCAGTTCCAATTCCCCGCTTGAAGATGATAATAATATGTTTACAACATTCAAATTTGACCATTCCTCAAAGGATGAAGATTTTCAGGCTATTACCAAATTTGCTGATAATGACTATGTGCCGACATATAAATTACAATTGGTGGCTGGTAAAAATTTACAAGCCTCTGGCCCAACAAAAGAATTTTTAGTGAATGAATCATTAGTAAAAAGTTTGGGAATTAAAAACCCTGAAGATATCTTGAACAAAGAAATAAGCATAATGGGTGGCCTCATAAAATGTCCGGTTGTTGGTGTGCTGAAGGATTTCAACGACAGATCTTTTCATAATAATATAGCGCCCTTATTGATTGCCACCAACAGCACAATGTATCGTCAGGCATCAATAAAACTTTCAACTGCCAACATGGCTACTTCTATGCAAGCCATCAAAAAAATATGGGAGAAAACTTTCCCAAATCATGTTTATGAATACTGGTTTTTGGATGACAAGATTGAAAGTTTTTATAAACAGGAAAATCAGTTGTCACAACTCTATAAAATCTTTGCTTCAATTGCCATTTTCTTAAGTTGCCTTGGCCTTTATGGTTTGGTATCTTTTATGGCGGTGCAACGTGTGAAAGAAGTAGGCGTTAGAAAAGTATTAGGGGCAAGTGTTGCCAATGTGGTGTACTTATTCTCAAAAGAATTTATACTGCTGATTGCAATTGCTTTTGTGATGGCGGCGCCAATTGCCTGGTATTTCATGCATCAATGGTTGCAAAATTATGAGTATCGGATTTCAATAAGCTGGTGGATTTTTGTACTAGGAGGTCTGGCTTCCATTTCTATTGCGTTAGTGACGGTTTGTTTGAAAGCAGTAAAAGCAGCCACGGCAAACCCTGTAAAGAGTTTGAGAACAGAATAGTTTTAACAAAAACCTTGATAATTTTGGAATTGATTTGCGGTTCTGGGGTAAGTTCTGGTATTGAACCTCAATGTTTTCACACCAATTGAGGCCTCAAAGCATCAAATGGTGATTTTTCATAAAATCAATAATTGCTTTTGTCACTGCTTCAGGCTCTTCTTCTTGCGGAAAATGGCCACAGCTTTCAAGCTCAATAGTTTTTGAGTAGGAAAAACCACTTTGAAATTTATAAAGATTATGTGGTTTAACTACCGGATCCTTCATTCCCCAAATAAATAAGGTGGGTTTGGCTGAAATAGTTTGTTTTTTGTTCCAAAGATCTTGAAACCAATCTTGGTCGTTGAGCAATGATTTTGCAAAAGCCAAAGCTCCGTTTCGTTGCGTTTTGTCTGCAAATGGTTTTGTGAATTGCTTTAATAATTGATTGGAAAGTTTCTTTTTGCCAAAAGATTTAGGTAAAATGAATTGGGGAGAAAAATTAAAGTAGCGATATAAAAAAGGCAACAGCGGACTTTTCAATATTTTGCTTAGTTTGATGAAATCAGGCTCTTTTGTACTGCTCCATAACCATGAATTTAAAATAACTATGCTTTTTATTTTTTCAGGATATTTGATGGCAAAGTTCAAGCCAATTGGTCCACCAAAATCATGGACAATCAGTGTAATGTTCTCTAATTTTTGATCCAAAATAAATTGCTCTAAAGTTTTGCTGTGGTTTTGGGTTGAATAATCGTAAAATTCAGGTTTATCCGAAAGTCCAAAACCCATATGGTCAATCGCAACGCACCTAAAATTAGCTTTCATCGATTTAATACAGTTGCGAAAATCAAAACTCCAGGAAGGCGTACCGTGCACAAAAAGGAGGATTTCTCCATGCCCCTCGTCGATATAATGAAGTGGGTGTCCATTTACCTGAAAGTATTTTGAACTGAAAGGGTACTCAGAAATATCAAGCCAATTATTTGCCATGTTTATTTTTTTATTGGCAAATTTCGCAATCTTATAAGGAACAAATCTTGGTTTATACCAAGATCAGAATTTCACCTTATTAAAAAGTTTACTGAAATTAGTTGGGTCAATGCCCAAATACGAAGCGATGTATTTGTGGGGAACTATTTGAAGCAAATGAGGGCTTCTTTGGCAAAATGTTTTAAAACGTTCCTCAATAGTGAGCGAATGTAATTCAATGTGACGGTTAAGGACACCTGCCAATACCGCTTCAGTCATTTTTCTAAAGAGTCGTTCCAAATTTTGCGATTGCTCAAATAAATTTTGGAGTTCCTCAAAAGTGATGAATTCCATTTCAGTGTTAGTCAAACAATTAAGAAAATATTGGGAGGGTTTTTGAAATTGAAACGACTCGGGGATGGCACATAAATTTGGCGAATAGGTAAAGGCAATCACCTGTGTTTTTTCGTTATTATCGAAAAACGACATTTGCACCCCACTTTTTACAAAATAAAGTTCTTTCTGAACCTGACCGGGAACGATGATGGAGTCTCCTTTCCAAAAAGATTTAGTTTTAAGCTTCCCAGTCAACAATTCAAAATCTGCAGTGCTTATTGCATGAAAAAGGTTGAGGTATTCGTATAAATCCATAAAATCACCTCTAAAATCTATTTTAAAATATGAACTTCTAACAATTTAATTAAAAAAATTGATCCCATTGAAATAATTCATTTCGATGATATAAAGCCTATTACCTTCGAACTCGATATAATTGGAAAATATTTAAAAACTCGCAACTAATTAAATTAATAGCTTCTTTACCAGCCTATTGCATTTTATGGAAATTTTTCGAAATTTACATAAAGTAAAAATCTATCCTACAAACATTAAAAACAAATAGAAAAAAAATCTCAAAATTGCTTCTATTTAAAAAGCTTTCAAGCACCAATATACATCTTCCGTTTTATTAACTTTAAATAAGAGTCTACACGCAATGATAAATAGATCTCATGAAAAAACTCATAATTGCCCTATTCGTTCTGTTGATACTCATTAGCGTAATTGCATATTGGAAAAATGCTACGCTTCAAAAAGGAATTGCAAAAGCCAATACGGAATTTGCAAACTATAATCCCCCTAAAATATCAGATTGGGGAAATGTTGAGCGTGTATCCATCACTCCCCTAATTGACTTTCATGCAGAGTCGCCCGACCTCAAAACTGAAGCTGGGGTCAGTTATTTAATTAAAACTGACCATCAAACGATACTTTTTGACCTAGGCTACAATGCTGAGCAACAAGACCCTTCGCCATTGCAACATAATATGGCTAAGTTGGGGATTACCTTAGACTCTATAGACATGATTGTGATTTCTCATAATCACCTTGACCATGTGGGCGGCAAAAAATGGATGGATACCAATACGTTTTCATTAGGCAATATTCAATCAGAACTTGGCACAAAGAAAATATTCACACCCATCGAAATGACCTATCCAGGTCAAAAACCCATAACCACAAAAATTCCACAAAAACTTGACTCAGGTATAGCCACCATTGGTACAATACCCGCTGAACTGATTATTGGAAAAATAGATGAACAGGCATTGGCTATCAATATCAAAGACAAAGGGATATTACTGATAGTAGGCTGCAGCCATCAAACCATTCCTAAAATTATTAAACGCACTCAAGAAGTGTTTTCAGAACCTATTTATGCAATTATTGGCGGACTACATTTCCCAATTCCAGAAGGTAGACTTAAGTTGGCTGGTGGATTAATTGATGCTCAAAAAATTGGATCTGGCAATGGACCCTTTGACCAATTGACACAGAAAGACGTTGATGCCAATATCAAGCTACTGAAAGAACTAAATATTAAACTTATTGGCGTTGGGGGGCATGACAGCAGTGACGAGGTAATCCAACAGTTCGCAAAAGAATTTGGGAAGGCTTATCGATATGTTAAGGTTGGAAAAAGGATAGACATTTGATTTTTTCACTAAAACCAATCAAGAATGCCTTGGATGTGCCATTCTACGATGTCAAATAAGGAAGTGGCTGTTTGTTGAAAAATGAAATTCTATTTAACTGGCACATTATGTCATTTCCTCTCCAATATTCTCTCTACGAGTTGATTAGCCATCAGTTCTAAGTCATTCCCTAATCTACTTTTATTCACAGAAAGCACTTGATTTTTCATTTTAGAAGGTAATTTTTCAAAGCCTACCATTGCTCCCAAAATACTGCCCGTAATGGCTGAATTGGTGTCGTTGTCACGGGCATTGTTTACTAAAAATACGATAGATTTTTCAAAGTCAAAATCAGCAAAAAGCATCGCAGTAACCACTTGAAGCATGATTTCTCCCGCATGAAAAGGGATGTCTTGATTGTATTCATGCAAAAGTTTGATGGCGGCTTCCTGTTTTATTCTGTAAATTTTTTGAGGATTTAACTCACCACTCAAATCAGTTTCATTGGCTCTATTTACAATCGATTGGGCTTTTGCCAATAGACCTTTGGCAAGCCTCCCCACCAATCTACTTTGTTGAAAACCTTGTGGATCTATTGTATCAAAAACAGCTAAAATATTTTCTTTGGTGGGGTTTTTATCCATTGCTGAGGCAACCATTGCTGCTGCAATGGCTGTCAAATCACGAGCATAACCTTGGTCCCAAAGTGCCAATTGATAGGCTTCATTATAAGCTTTTAAAGGATCCCCTGGGTAATAAGTACCAATCATTGGGCTATAAAGCAAACCTCCACAGGCCAAGTCGCCCCCATAAAATTTGATTAAGTTTTGTTGGTATGGGAGGTAGTCTTTCTTTACAAATGGTTTCGCTATTTTGGCCCATTCAACTAGCCAATCCAATTTGAGGCTGTCAATAGGCTGTTCGGTTTGATAGCTTTCATATTGCTTCAAAATATGTTTGGCAAACTTTTTAGGAGATAACTTTTTATTCGGACTTTGCTGAATCAAAAAATTAATCGCCAACTTTTTCCAGCGAGTATCATCTGTGGTGCCTCCTGGGGGCAAGTCAGCAATCCATACCCCTTCAGGTGAAGTCGCTCTTATCACTGTATCCAATTGATACACATAGCCAAACTTTTTAATGATATCCTCCCTTTGCCACATTTCAGTGGGAGCACCCATGGCATCGCCAATAGCAGAACCTACTAAACTTCCCAAAACTTTATCGTACAATTCAGCTCGAGTGAATTTTTGTGCAAAAACACTTTGGCCAAATAGGGAAAAAAAGACGATTGCTATTTTAATTTTCATAGTTCTCAATTTGCTGAAAAGCCCATTCAAGCATTTCGGTTTTTTCTGATATACTTAAATGCAATGGCAGTTGAGCTACCCCCAAAAGCCGTCTCATGATTTCAACTCCAGCAAATGCATTCATTAATTGGTCGCTGAATTGGCCAGTTTTTTTATAGTTACCTGCGATTATTGGAATCAAATGGGCTTTCTTTGCCATGACCAAATGCGCCGTAAAAACGCCCAAATCAAACTCCGCCCTACCTAAATAGCCAAATTCAGGATCGATAATTTTGATGCCCGAATCCGTTTTTAGCCAAGAGCCTGGGTAAAAATCACCGTGCAAAAGTCGCTCGCCATTTGCCAAATAAATCTCACCCAATTGATCGACTTTGGCTTTTAGGACTCTATCGATTTTATATTTTGTTGAAATATCAGCTAAGCCTTTTTGAATGGTATCCAAATCAAACCCATTGATTTCCTCAAATGGAAATTTAAAAATATGAAAATAATTGAGCAGCTTCAAGGCATCATTTGATGGATATTGCTCAATGTCAATCGAATGCAATTGATTCAAATAACTCACTAAATCCAAAACATCAGTCTCAATCAGTACTGAATTGGGTTGGTAAATGGAAGTAAAATCAGAATTTTGGCCCAAATCTTCCAAAACCAAAAGATACTGTTCTGGGTAAAAACCTAATAACTCGGGCATTTTACTTTTCAGAAATTCATGATGCGTAACCGTTTTGTAAAATTCAGCTTCTACCAAAATCCTTTGAATGGGTGCGGGTATTGACGGGTATTTCTGAACAAAATTTCTTGATTGTTTGAGGATAAAAGATCTCTTACTGGTAATCAATCTCAAAACCAAATTCATATTCCCCTCGCCAGGTTTCTCAACTAATTTCACTATTTCATCGACCTCAATTATGCCATTTTCTTGAAGAAAACCCACCAATTCTGTTGACAATTCATTTTCAATTACATACATCCTTTTTCCTTTTTCAAATTGATCAATTGCAACTTATTTTGCTCCAGGAGGGCAATGGTCTTCAATGTATTTAAGGAAGGTTTTTACTAAATGTTGGCTAGTCCCTTGCCCTTCGTTGATTCCATGTGTGCGATTAGGATAAGGCATTACAGTGAAAAGTTTATTTTGTTTAATCAGCTCATTGATAAGTACTTCTGCATTTTTATAATGCACATTGTCATCACCAGTACCATGTATATAGAGCAAATTTCCTTTCAAATTTTTGGCAAAAGTAATGGGCGATGCCTGATTAAAAGCATCTGGGTCGTCTTGTGGCAAACCCATGTATCTTTCGGTATAAATATTGTCGTAAAACCGCTGATCGGTTACCGCTGAAATAGCGATTCCTGTTTTGTAAATTTCAGGATACCTGAACATCAAATTCAATGTCATGGCTCCACCACCACTCCAGCCATGAATAGCCACTCTTTCAGGATCAATGTATTTCCATTTCAAAATCTCTTTTGCAGCCATCGCTTGGTCACGAGAGTTGATTACACCGATTTTCTTATAAATTGATTTGCGCCATTCTCGGCCTTTCAACAATGGAGAACCACGGTTGTCCATTTTGATACCGATATAACCTCTTGGAATAAGCTGCTCAATATAGGGATGAAAATCAGGCTCATCGTTGGCTTCCGCCCCGCCTGGCTCGCCATAGGCAAAAAAGAATAATGGGTATTTCTTTGTGGAATCAAAATTCATGGGTTTGGCCATAATCCCATCAATTTCAATATTATCAACCGTTTTTACTTTGAATTTTTCCAATGTAAAATTCCGGCTCGGTTTTGTAAAAACATCAGGGCTATAGGGAAAGATTTTTTCATGATTCTGTGTGGAAATCAATCGAGAATTTGGATTGCGATTGATATTGGAGTTGTTGTGTCGAGCAAATGAACCATCCGTCGAAAACTTATAAGAATTGGTGCCTTCGAAACTGGCTGGAGTTAATCTTTTTGTGATTTTAGTTGTTAAATTGGTTTCATACAAATAGCGTTGAGTGGCATCAGTGGGGCTTGCTACAAAATAAACGGTGTTATTAACTTCGTTAAAAGCCTGAAAATAAGCGTCAAAAGGCTCAGTGGTAATCAATTCTTTGGTTTTACCATCTGCTGAAATTTTATAAATATGCATCCAACCATCTGTATCGGAATTCCAAAGAAATGCGGCCCCATTCTCAATAGTTTTGAAGGGAAAAGCATCATATTCCCAAGCGGATGGGTCAAACATATCCACCCAAGTATCTGATTTTTCCTTAAATAACAAGTTTGCTTTGCCAGTGCTTGGTTCCGTTTTATACAAATTCAATTCATTTTGATAGCGATTCATTTGCACCACTAGCAACTCATTCTTGCTGTTCCATTCTATTCTTGGCAAATAGTTATTGTCGGCCTCACCCGGTATTTTTTGCCAAACTGTTTGCTTGGTTAGTATATTTACCACTCCAATTTTCACCTCTGAAGGCCTTTCTCCAGCTTTTGGATATTCCACTGGTACTATGAAAGAATAGAGTGAATCCGTATTATTAATCATCAAGTGGTTTTTGGTTTTTCGTGCATCCACTCTCCAAAAGGCGATACTTTTACCATCAGGGCTCCATCTAAAGCCGTCACGGCACATCAGCTCTTCTTCATATACCCAATCAAAGGTGCCATTGATAATACGGTTGGTGCCATCCTTGGTCAGCTGAGTAACTTTGCCTGTGGCTAAACTTTCTAAATAAATATTATGGCTACTTACATAAGCCACTGATTTGCCATCAGGTGATATTTTTGCAAACATTAAAGATGAGGCGGGAAAGCTTTTTCCTATTTGCTTTCCTTTGCCAGTCGATAAATCAAAAAACCAGTAGTCACCTTTCGTATTGGCTCGCCAAACTTTTTTTGTGTTGGTAAAAATCAGAATTTTATCTTGGCTATTATTCCAAACCACACTTGCCACAACACCTTGAAATCCAGCTAATTGTATTTGAGCAGCATCCAAAAAAGTTTTCTTTTCAGCTAACTTTGTAGCGTCGTAAAGATTCAGACTGCCCTGCTCCTGTACCCAAAAACTATGCGATTTAGGCAGCCAATTAAGTCGACTAAGATTGATTGAAGTCTGTGCAAATACTGATTGATAAAAAAATAAAGTAATAATGATGAGCTTTCGCATTAATAAAATAAGTTTTTGATGAATACTATTTGAATAAACACACAAAAATAACGATTGTTATTCTCTGACTAGTTATTTTTTTTCAATCAATCTTGCTTTATCCCAATTTGATTGGCTTTGATGGGGACTGCTGATAGGTTCAGTTGAGAAGCAAAATCAATTTTTTGGTATAGAAAGGTATTTGCCTAAATGTCTAACTTATTCAAAATTTGAAAAAATTAACTTATTTTTTTCTTTAGAGTCAGATAATCAATGAAATAGATGATTTTAAATGAAATATTATTGTTTTGATTGCTTCGGGTGATGTCGCCCAAATTATCAAAATATTGTTTTTGAGCCATTATCGTTTCGTTGGCAGCAGCGTCCTTCCAAACAATATTGATAAAACTTCCCGGGGCAAATTGCCATGTGTACACCATATCAATATTGAAATAATTGGCATTACGATTGTAATTCTCTTTAACGTCCGCTTTTGATAAAAGGGACCCGTCTTTTTGCAAACTAAAAAATTCTTTATTTTCAACAGTGGAGTTATAATGCCTTGTACGGAAGGATAAGCCCATTTTGTTGGTAAAATTGTATTTGAAAGTCACGATATTCTCGACTGTATTGTTTTCACGAAGGCCAAAAAGGATATCATTCTCCGACAAAGTAGTAGTATAACCAATCGCCCGAGGTCGCAAATCAAAATACAAACTATGCCTAATCGAAAAGTTGCTGTTAAACCTCAAGAGATGATTGAATGAAATTTCATGAGAATTGATCCCGTAAAATTTAACAGAATTGAATTTGAAATATTCGAGATAATTGGAATATTTTTTAGCTGAATTAGTGCCAAACCAGCCTCCATAAGCATAACCACCCCCTCTTTTAAAAAGCATTCCTTCAGTGCGAGCCTCATAAAAATCATTTCTTTTGGATTGAATATTCGCAAAAACTCCAAAGAAATTCACTTTTTTGGTTTGAGTATTCACATTAAAATTGATACGAGAGTTCTGAAATTTAGTATCGTAATCTCCGATTCTAGAAAAAAGGTGACTCACCCTACCGTTAAAATTAAAATTGATTCGATTGTACCAACCTTTGGGTTTGAGAATTCGATAACCTGCATAAAAGTTATGATCAATGAAATTATTATTGGTGAAATAACCCATGTCGTTACTGGTATATTTCGTATCGGTTAGGTCTTGATTCATCGTAAAGTTGAACTTTCCGCTTGTTTTGCCAAAATGAATATTGTGGCTATAACCCATCCTATTATCTTGAGCTGAATCCTTAAAATTAAGATGACTCACAAAGGCTGAGCCGCCCAAATTATAGGTATTTTTTTTATCATTCAGGTTGAATAACCCAGCCGTAACGTTTGCATTATAATTATCATCACCTCTAACGACTGAGGTATTGATAAAACTAAGGCTCGAATTATATTTCAAGGTTTGGTCCAAAACAAAAATATTGTAATTAGTGGCTGGGTCTGTTTCGAACTTCCGGGTGCTACCATTTTCAATGTTTTGAATAGTGGCAAACTGAGGTTTTGTAACCGCATTTAATAGTCCAATTCCCAATCCATTTTTGGTTCTACCGGATATTTTTGTCGCATTGATTAATTTGGATTCGGTCGGGTTTTTTAAAATTTTCTCTTTGTCCGAAATTTCTTCCGAAACTTCGTAAAAATGAATGGGCCTCCCACCGATTCTTCTTGAATAAAATAAGTTTCCTTTATTGAACAGCTCAGTACCCTCAGTAAAAAACGCTCGGTTTTCATTAAACTTGACTTCAAAAGGCGTTAGATTAAGTACCTGATTGTCAGACTGAACTTGACCAAAATCTGGAATGAGGGTGGCATCTAAAGTGAAAGCTTGGCTGAGCCCCAGTTTCAAATCTAAGCCGCCCGAAACCTGACTAGTCCAATTCTTTTGCTCTGAACTATTGACAGGAAAATGATTGCCATAAAGAGAAAAATAAGGGAAAAACTGTAGTCTTAATGGCGGTTTAATATTGGAGATTCCTGCCCATTTTCCTTCCTGTGTGAGGAAGCCATTCACCGTTGGATTCACCGGGCTCCATGCATTCTGCCTTTCAGCTTTTCGTCTACGTCGAGTGATATTCATACCCCAATTTTGAACGCTTTCTTTGCTAAATCGAATGGCTGAAAAAGGAATAAAAATCTCAAAAGTCCAGCCTTTATCGTGTATGACAACATTGCTTTGCCAAACGGCATTCCATTCGAAATCTTCTCCCCCGTTATTACTATTTTGATTGGCAGTTACTTTTGCATCCCATTGCTCACCGAGGGGTGTCACAAAATATTCAAAGCCATTGAGCTTGTCTTCATAGGTATCAAAAATAATCCCAATATAATCGTTGGCTCCAAAGCCATCACGTCCTACTAATTCTTTTGAAATTTGCGAAAGGTCAGATTCAAAGCAGGTACCGCCAAAATAAATGCCGTTATCGTCATACATCAAAAAAGTTTCAGTATGATTTCCTAAAGAATCACTACGCCCCACATTGGGTCTAAATTCTGTAAATTCATCAGCTTTTGCGGCTTCTTTCCAAGCTTCCTCATCCAGTTTTCCATCAATTTTTACTTCTTTAGTCACTCTTTTAGCTTCTAAAGTTTTAGCCATAAATGCATCGTATTGGCCTAATGCAGATTGTGTTACGCAAAATATCGCAAAAATAAAAGTAAATCTAACCTGCATAAATTGAAGAAGTAAATAAACCAATACTACAAAAGTAAATAATAAATTGTTTTGATTTTTGAATTATTGGGTAACGAAATTAATTTTAACAAATTTTATAATATTGTCTTCAGCTTAAGACAAGCCATCTCTGAGCTAAAGCATTCTTTGGGTCTTATTCCATTTTGGTTAGGCGAAAGTTAAGAGGAACTTAAAAACGTACAATTTGTGCCAAAAACGGACACCCTATTTATAAACAAATCACCTAATACACTCATTTTAAGCATTTTATATTTATGGCATATTTTTGGCAACTCATCTGATTAAATAAAATTTCAAAAAAATGATTCAATTAAAAAATATATTTCGCTGGTACAATTCCGGAGCTAACCGCACATTTGTTTTAAAAGATATTAATCTGGGCATCCAGGAAGGTGAGTTTGTGTCCATCATGGGGCCGTCTGGCTCGGGTAAGTCTACCCTCCTCCATATCATCGGAATGATGGATGAGCCCAATGAAGGCGAGTATTTATTTTTGGATCAAAACGTGATTAAAATCAAAGAAAAGCAAAGAGCTGAATTGTACAAAAAACATATCGGGTTTGTGTTTCAGGCCTATCATTTGATTGACGAATTGACTGTTTATGAAAACATTGAGACGCCATTGCTTTATCATGGCTTTGGTAGCTCTGATAGAAAATCTATGGTGGCGGATGTTTTGGATCGCTTCAATATTGTGGGCAAAAAAGACCTCTTTCCCAATCAGCTCTCGGGTGGGCAACAACAATTAGTGGGTATTGCCCGGGCAATTATCACCAAACCCAACCTAATTTTAGCCGACGAACCTACTGGAAATCTGAATTCAAAACAAGGCGAAGAAATAATGACTTTATTCAAAGAGCTTAATAATGAGGGGGTTACCATCGTACAAGTGACCCATTCTGAAAAAAATGCAGGTTACGGATCTAGGATTGTGAACTTACTGGATGGGAGAATTGAAGTTTAGTAGAGAATGGTAAAGTGAGAATGGTGAATAGTTCTGACGGATTACATTATAAAAAATCAATAAATTTCAAAAACTCCATAATTCTCTGATTGAATAAATGTTTGAATTTCGTTAAGCTTTTCGATTAATATATTACTCACAAAGTTAGTTGATGAATTTCCTGTTCTCATTAATATTACCTTAGGTGGAAAACCCAAAAGATTTGACAAATCTTCAAAATCATCGTCAAATGTTAGTATTGTAAAATTATTTTTCTTTGAAAAATTCCAAATCTGCGTGTCTTTAGACGGTTGTTTGAGTCCAGATTTAGTGGCATGAGTACTCTCTGGAAAATAATTAATGAGTTTCTTTAAAATCCTGTAAGAAATGTTTTCATCAATAAATAACTTCATTAGGCATTAATTAACACTTTAGTATTTTCACCCCGTTTGGCCGCAAAACTTAAAGCAGCTAGAATATCTTCATGATTAATTGATGGAAAATCTTGCAGTATTTCGACATAACTCATATCATTAGCCAACCAGCCTAATATATCATCAACACTTATTCGAGTATTCTTTATACAAGGCTTACCAAATCTAATTTCAGGATTAATACTAATTCTTTCTTGCCACTTCTGCATAGTTCTATTTTTTAAAAAGTATTTTATAAAGTTAAAAAAAGTTGCTGAATAAAATTCATTTCAATGAATCCCTGACAAATTTCACTTGTGCAACAGTTACCGAATCAGGCATTTGTCCAAAATTTTTGCGGACGTAAGTTAGCAAACTGGCCATTTCGGCATCTTCCAGATAATCAAATGCGGGCATGGCATTATTATATTTAACCCCCTCAACTTCAATAGGGGTGTTAAGCCCTTGCAATACAGTTTTGATCAATACATTCACTTCACCTTTTACCCAATTACTACCCGCTAATGGTGGATTCACCCCTTTTTGCCCTTTGCCATCGGCTTGGTGGCAAGCGATACAATAGGTATCATAGCTTTCTTTACCAGATTCTAAAGTTGCTGAATTATTTCCGTATCTATTTGTAAATGAAATAGTTGTGAAAAATATTATAAGGAGAAATAGGAGTGGAAATTTCATAAAAGAATAAAAATGGTGAAAGTCTTTAAGCATGAACAAATTGTCAAATCATTAGAATCGGGGTTGCAACCCCAATTCTAATGATATTCAAATATACTATTTTGAGTTTTGATAATTACGTGAGCTTTACCATTATTCTATACCTCATCCTCATCTTCCTCCTCATCAAAAGACATTTTATCTAAATCGAAAAGCGAATCTGTTAAGTCCTTGAATACCAGCCCTTTTTCTAAAGTTTTTTTGGAAATCATGGAGAATTCCGAAAGCCCATGCAATACAAACTCCATCATAAACAGTTTTTCCCGACCCAAAATATCTGGATAAACTCTTTCGATCAAACTATCTAAACCATCAATTGCTTTTAGCCTATCGGCATAGTCTTTATCAGTGCAATCATTCAAAATGTCAATGGTGTTCCCATTTCTAAACCAATCTATAATCGGTTTGTACGGATTTTTGTTAGCTTTGTCTTTGGCTAATTTCTTTATTTTTTCTGGGTCTGGGAAATAGTTCAAAAACTGAGTCCGAATGGCCTTTCCAATTAAGTTTTGAGCCACTATCACGGGACCTTCTACTTCTCCTTCATAGACCAATTCAACCTTTCCGCAAATGGCAGGGATTACCCCAATCAAATCGGCCACTCGTACATAAGTCTTTGATTCCGAATTAATTAAAGCACGTCGTTCAGCAGTTGAAATCATATTTTCATAAGCCGAGATAGTCATACGGGCGGATACGCCCGACTTCGAGTCGACAAATTCTGATAGCCTTGCCTCAAAAGCCACCTGCTCAATCAAATCTTCAATTAAGCTATTGGTAGCAACCATATCAGACTGCTCATCTTTTATTTTTGATTCTTGCAAGGTAATCTTTTTGGCAATCTCAATCGACTTAGGATAATGAGTAACTATCTGAGAATCAATACGATCTTTCAATGGAGTGACGATCGAGCCCCGATTGGTATAGTCTTCTGGATTAGCTGTAAAAACAAATTGAATATCCAAAGGCAAGCGAATTTTGAAACCCCTAATCTGGATATCGCCTTCTTGCAAAATATTAAAAAGTGATACCTGAATACGAGCCTGCAAGTCGGGCAACTCATTGATTACGAATATACAGCGGTGCGACCGTGGAATCAAGCCAAAATGAATTACTCTTTCATCGGAATAAGGCAACCTTAAAGTGGCGGCTTTTATCGGGTCGGCATCTCCGATTAGGTCGGCCACCGACACGTCGGGAGTAGCTAGCTTTTCGGTATATCTTTCACTTCGATGCATCC
This sequence comes from Bacteroidota bacterium, assembly GCA_040385875.1. Taxonomy (GTDB): domain Bacteria; phylum Bacteroidota; class Bacteroidia; order Cytophagales; family Spirosomataceae; genus JANMZR01. The sequence continues at coordinate 37,033 of JAZKGO010000046.1, read as the reverse complement.
ACGTGATGGGTGTGGCATCGCCTTTTTCATCAATCAAATCTAAAGCAAATCTGGAAAGCGGGTCCATAGGGTCATCGTTCAGTTCTGAGCCTTCCACCACCGGAATGTATTCATCCAAAAGGTTCACCATCAAACGAGCAATACGGGTTTTAGCCTGCCCCCGAAGGCCCAAAAGGTTGATATGATGTTGTGATAAAATGGCTCGCTCCACATCAGGGATTACGGTATCTTCAAATCCCCAAATGCCTTCAAATACTTTTTCTTTGTTTTTAAGTTTGACGATTAAGTTATCCCGAAGTTCGTCTTTGATTGTTTTGGGCACATAACCAGAGTCTTTTAATTGACCTAAAGTATTAATTTTGTGAATGTTAGCATTGTCAAATATTTTTGGCATTTTCTATTATTTTGTTATTTTTTTTAATGTAAAAACTCATCACTCTTAACTCATCACTAAATTATCGCATATTCTTCTTTCTATTGGCCGCATAATCCTCAAAAATGAACTCACCCAGGCCTTTTAGCGACGAATAGTAGGCTTTGCCATTATTAGTTTTGGTAAATTCTTGAACAAATTCTTTCAGATATTGGTCCCTGGCAATCATAAAGGTAGTTACTGGAATTTTGAGCCGTCGACATTGTGCACCCAAATTGAGTGTTTTGTTCAGTATTTTTTTATCCAAACCCCATGAGTTTTGATAATATTTCAATCCCTCTTTCAGGCAAGTAGGCTTGCCGTCGGTAATCATAAAAATTTGTTTATTCTTGTTTTTTCGGCGGCGGAGTAAATCCATCGCCAGCTCCAAACCAGCTACAGTATTGGTATGATAGGGCCCCACTTCCAAATAGGGTAAATCACGCACTTGAATCTGCCAGGCATCGTTGCCAAACACAATAATATCCAAAGTATCTTTCGGGTATTTGGTCATGATGAGCTCAGAAAGTGCCATCGCCACCTTTTTAGCGGGGGTGATTCTATCCTCACCATACAATATCATGGAGTGCGAAATATCAATCATGAGTACGGTGCTGGTTTGCGCTTTGTACTCTTTATCCATGATTTCCAGATCGTTTTCGGTAAGCATAAAAGATTCTAAACCGTTGTTAATCTGCGCATTACGGATGCTTTCTGTCATGGCTATTTGGTCGAGTCCATCCCCAAACTGATAATCACGTCGATCCGTGTTTTGCTCATCGCCTTCTCCATTGTAAGGTGTGCGGTGGTTGCCTCCGCTGCCCGTTTTCTTTAGTTTTCCAAATATCTCATCCAGTGATTGCTTCCGAATACTTTGCTCACCTTTAGCGGTGAGCTCTAGGCCATTCCCCTCCCCTTTCTCCTCTCGCAAATAACCTTTGGCTTTCAAATCTTCAATAAAATCAGCAATTCCATAGCTATCATCGGTGAGATTATATTGCTTATCCAGCTGCGTAAGCCAGGTTAAAGCCTGCCCTGCATCGCCCGCTGTCATGGTGATGAGTTGGTTAAAAATATCCAATAATTGATCAAATTTGGCCTTTTTACCCTCCTCTTGGTCTTGCGGCACAAACTCCGAAAATCGATAACCTAGCATATTGTTCTAAAATTTTAGGTGAAATTTCACCACTGATTTATAACAGCCTAAAGATAATTAAAGTTTGGAAAAAAGGGGATTAAATTGTGGAGCTGACCGATTCAAAGGATTGGGAAAATATAAAAATGAAGCTTTTAATAACCGTTGAATAAAAAGTTAGAGTAAAAAAGCTCTAATATGATGCCTTTTTTGTGTGACCGAGAATTGTTTGTTTTATTTGTGAGAAAAAGTGGAAACTAAAAAAAATACATACAGCTAAGTATTTGATTGAATGGAGGTTAAAAAAATAAAGATGCTCAAATACAGACGATTGCGTTGATTCTAAACAACCGACTCAATAATTGATAATGAAAAAAAAAATACCTTTAGCAATATTAGAAGCTTTGCAACCTTTGGCAGACAACAATCTCGACTTGACAAAGACTGTCAAAGACAGCAATTCACTCTTTTACTTAATTGACAAAGACGAAAATTCGGATTTCTATTTCAAGGTTTCAAAGCAAGAAGCTCGACAAGGAAAATTACTCTACCTAATAGAATTTAAGCCAAAAAGTCAAGATAATTTAAGTCCTCATTCAGTCTGGTCTACATCGGGAGGAGTATTAACCACAATTAAAAAGTGGCTGGAACTACTTCAAGCCTATGATAAAATCCACACCATTTATGACGACCCAATTATAAAAAGTAATCAAGAAAGATTTGAAAAACAATTTGACATACTTGAAGATGACGCAGACACCACTTCATTTGACCTTGAACAACAAATATTTCTTGACGAGTATTTAGATAATGTAAAATCTAAATTGCAGGCACTTCAAGAAAGACGACCTGAAAATCAAGCTAGAGAATTAGAAGAACTTGCCTTAGAAGCATCAGAAATTCAAAGTGGTTTAACTAAAGAAACCAAAAGACAAATAGTAAGACGACTTTCTAAACTTTGGGCTAAGGCACAAAAACTTGGATTTGATGTTATAAGGGAGATATTTGTTAGTGTGACATCAGAACTTGCAAAACGACTATTAACTGGCGGACAATAACAAGAAGAACTACAGCATCACCTTTTCGCCAAGGTCCTCCCAAGCAGTGTCTCCCATTTTCGGGGACACTGCTTGAATCAGCCAATTGTATGAATCAGTATTTATTTGATTTTGGGATTTGCCTGATTTTTCTCCGCCTTTGTTGGTATGAAGGGTAGGAATTGAGCGTAAGCTACTTCCGCCTTTGTTGGTATGAAGGGCAGGAATTGAGCGTAAGCTACCAACAAATTATTGGGAGAACAGAATTTTGAAATAGGATAGAAAGCGAATTACCACAGTTTATTACCGCAACTATTTTAGATTGGAAAATGCTTTTAAAACCAAAAAAATGCAAGGATATCATAATTGATAGTATGAGGTTTTTGGTAAAAAATAATAGAGTAATTATATATTCCTTTTGTATTCTTGATAATCATATGCATATAATTTGGCAAATGAAAGCAGGAAATAAAGGAGAAAATGTACAGAGAGATTTTTTGAAACATTTAGGACAAAAGTTCAAAAAATTATTAGAAGTAAATGACAAAGCTTTTTTAGAACAATTTAAGGTGAACAAAATAGACAGAAGTTACCAATTTTGGCAAAGGAATTCTTTAAGTGTACCATTATTTAGAAAGGAAGTCTTTGAGCAAAAGTTAGAATATGTTCATTTTAACCCTGTGAAAGCGGGTTTATGTAATTTGCCAGAAGAGTTTTATTATTCATCAGCCAATTTTTATAAAAGTGGTATTGATAAATTTGGCTTTTTGAGTAACAGTGATGAATAACACTCCGAAAACTGTTGGTAGCTTGACATTTGGCTTGGCTTCATACCAACAGGGGCGTAAGATTTAGTGTTAGTAATAATAATCCCGCCCCTCAATAATTTGCAAACCTTCTATATTATTTTATAGATGACATTGAAAATTGAATAAATTATAAAAAGAAACGAAATGAATAATTTAACCTCAAGAAAAGATTTTTTAAAAAAGAGTTTGTTATTGACAGCTGGAATTTCCATTACTCAAAACTTGGCTTTTTCTCAAGCTAAAGTAGTGGCAGAAATTATAGACCCTAAAATTGTAAATGAATTTGTAAACGTGGCTCATTCGGATTTTGGCAAAGTAAAAGAAATGGTAAAAGAAAAGCCCTTGCTTTTAAACTCGGCTTGGGATTGGGGAGATGGTGATTTTGAAACTGCACTTGGAGCTGCCGCACATATGGGATTAAAAGAAATGGCCAATTTTCTAATATCGATTGGGGCTAGAACAGATATCTTTGTCTTGACAATGCTCGGGAAAACTGAAATAGTAAAAGCAATGCTTAAAACGTACCCAAGTCTATTAAATTCGGAGGGCCCACACGGATTTACCTTGTTACATCATGCAGAAAAAGGTGGTAAAGATGCAGAAAAACTGTTAAAGCATTTGCAAAAACTTGGTTTAAAAGAAACATTTATTAAACTTAAAAAAGGAGCGTAAATTAAGCTATAATCCCAAATGTCTGAACCATGATTTATTTGATTTTGGCAATGGCTCTATTTTTGAAAAACCAGCTTCTTTCATTATTTTAGTCATTATTAAAAAAAAACCACCCATACTATTTGTTGAAATGGATTACTAATTAATCATCCAAACGAATTACCATGAAAAAAGTGCTATTTATTCTTTCCGTCTGTTTTTGTATGGCCTGTTCTTCTGGCGATTCTAATCAGGAACTTTCAACTCTACTGGCAAAAGGAAAATGGATCGACCTTACTTATGATTTTTCTAGCCAAACCCTGTATTGGCCCAATAACCCCGAACCATTTAAACTAGATACCCAATTCAATGGCATCACAGCTGGAGGTTATTATTACTCTTCCAATGCCATTTATGCCCCTGAACATGGCGGTACTCACTTGGATGCCCCCGTTCATTTTGCCCAGGGAAAGTGGACTGCCGACCAAATTCCCCTCAGCAGCCTTACTGGTGAAGCGGCGGTGATTGATGTGCAAAATCAAACAAATGTAAATGCCGATTACCTGATTAATACTGAAGATGTATTAAACTGGGAAAAAACAAATGGAAAGCTGACGGACGATATCCTACTTTTTTTCAGAACTGGTTGGGGTAAATACTATCCAAATGCGGCCCAATACTTGGGAACTGCTGAAAAAGGAGATTCGGCTATTTCCAAACTCCATTTTCCTTCCATTCACCCCGACCTCGCCGATTGGCTGGTAAAAAACCGGAAGGTTAAAGCGGTGGGGATTGATGTTGCAAGCGTGGATTACGGTCAATCGAAAGATTTCAGAACTCATCAAATCTTATATAAAGAAAATATTGTCGGATTTGAAAACCTCGCCAATCTTGATTCCTTGCCCGCAAGAGGTGCCTATGTGATAGCGCTTCCGATGAAGATTAAAGGGGGCAGTGGTGGTCCCTTGCGAATAATTGCCTGGGTAAAAGAGCCCAACTAACCCATTGTCCGAATCAGGATTTATTTGATTTTGGGATTTGCCTGATTTTGGGCAAATAACCACTCTTTTTAGTAGTTACAAAATTTTACACCCCTCCATTTTTCACCATAAGGCACTGTTAATCAAATAATTACTTACTATTTAAGAAAAGAATAGTTGTTCAATTTGCTTTTCAAAAGAGGCTTTGTTTATCCTAAAGCTTTTATTATTAATTTAGTGTTGTTGATGGGCTGGCTGGAATATTATTTCACCAAATACTATAGCCATTCACTCTGTCTTAGATCGTATTGAAGGATTTCATTCTGGCAAAATCTTATGTATAGACTCCTCAAAAAACCTTTTTTCGGGCGCTTTATGGTAAAATGGCAAAACCCATTGACCCCGGAGCAACAAAAGGATTGGCAACCTGTGCAAATCCAAAGCAAATCTGGCGGAACAATTTATGGCCTTTTTGCAAAAGCATTGACCGATCAACCAAAGGCTACCATCGTTTTGGGCCATCCCATGGGAAAGGAAGCCAAAGCTTATTTTCTCAAAAATTGCTATACCGATTTGCTGCGAAAGAATGGCTATAACACACTGATATTTGACATCAATGGCTTTGGCGAAAGCAGCCATGGAAACGTTTCCTACTTTGAGGACATCGTGGCTATAGGTATCGAAGCTCGTAAATTAACCCCAAACCTACCAATTGGCTATCACGGGATTTCATTAGGTGGGCAGTGGGCCACCATTTCATTTGCTGACCCCACCCATCAATACGACTTTGCCATTATTGAAAGTGCCGCCACCAGTTTGGACGACTTTTGGATTCAATTTCCGATTGCTTATAAAATCCTTCAAATCTTCAACTTTTTCTTGCCAAAATATCGGAAGAAAATTAACATGTCGGAAAGAATAAAAGAAGCCAAAAGATTAAAATCACTATTGCTGATCTATTCAAATTCTGACAATTGGACACCAGTAGCCATGGGCAAAATTTTCCAATTAAATAGCCCAGTACCAACAGAATTATGGACGGTAGAAAATGCAAGCCACGCTGCGATAATGAAATCGGACCATAAAGCGGAATACGAAGAGAAAATAATTAGTTATTTTGACAGTCAAATAAATCTTTAGCTCAAAATAAGAGACTTAGTGAAGTGATTTAAATTTAAAAACCCTTCTAATTAAAATATGAAAGAGAACAAATCTGCTGAAAAAGGTTTTTTGGTAAGCCAGAGAATTACCCAAGCTTGCCTTTTATTATTTGCCGCAATTGCCATTTTTGGTGGTACGCTTCAGATGTATCTCGGCGAACCTGATACCACACCCCGTTTAGACAATATCCATCGATTTTTGGCGGGTGTTTATCTAGCTTGCGGTATCATCTCATTTTGGACGGCCATTAATATTCGAAGTCAAAATACCTTAATCTATTTATTGGCCTTGGGAGGTTTATTAGGTGCCACTGGCAGGTTGATTTCTATGCAAAAAGTAGGTCTTCCTGAACCAAGCGCTCTTTGGTTGACCTATTTAGGTTCTGAAATAATACTGCCAATTATTATCATCCTCACGCAAACGCTTACATTTAGGAAGATAAATAAAAGTTGAGAATAAATTCAGTCTATTTGTTTGTGATTTTGTTTTAAGTGACTCTAAGTGCAATGTAAAAACAAGTCGGTTGTATATTGTGAAACTTGTTTTTATATTTGACTAAGAATAAACAAATTAAATTCAAACAATAATGCTTACAGCAGTCCATCCGAAGCTCCCAATGCGTAATAAAGCCATTACAAAGGATTTTTATATAAATAAATTAGGTTTTGAGCAATTTGGCGGCGATTACCCAGACTACCTGATGGTGCAAAAAGACAGTATCCAAATTCATTTTTTTGAGTTTCCAGAAATTGACCCAAAAGAAAATTATGGGCAGATTTACCTCCGCACTAATACTATTGAAGAGTGGTATCAATTAGCTTTGGATAAAAAAGTTGAATTACCTCAAGCAGGGCATTTGAAAGCCAAACCTTGGGGCATAAAAGAATTTGCCCTGCTTGACCCCGACAATAATTTGCTTACTTTCGGACAAAACATATAAGTTCTATTACCCAAAAAAGAGAATAGTGATGGATTTTAATTTGGAAAAGTCATTAGAAATTCTTGAACGTACCCCGAATGTGCTCATAACAATGCTCACGGGTATCTCAACGGATTGGACTTCTATGAATGAAGGCGGGGAAACTTGGACAGTATTCGATGTAATTGGCCATCTCATCCATGGAGAAAAAACGGACTGGGTACCAAGGGCAGAACTTATTCTTTCAGAAAATACTGACAAAACTTTTGAAGCTTTTGATCGCTTTGCACAATTTGAAAATAGCAAAGGAAAAACACTGGACCAGCTACTGAATGAATTTAAAATACTCCGTGAAAGCAATCTTGAACAAATCATTTCAAAAAAATTAACTGATAATGATTGGGAAGAGCAGGGTATTCATCCTGCTTTTGGGGCTGTTAGTTTATCCCAACTTCTTTCTACTTGGGTAGTACATGATCTGAATCATATTGCTCAAATCAATCGAATAATGGCTAAGCAGTACAAAACTGAAGTGGGGCCTTGGATTGAATATTTAAGAATATTGCAAAGCTAGGGCGGCTAGCAAAGGACATGCTAAATGCCCAGAATCACCAGATTGGTAATTTTTCTTTAGCCTTTCTAAAAAGGTAGAATCATCAAAGTTTAACTATCTGATTGTTTTTGAGATAATTATCAAAGCTTAATTTGCCAGAACCGATAATCAAAAATAATATTAATAAAAACAAGGTAAATACAGAAAGCCAAAACTCTGAATTAATGCCTGAAAAACCACTCCTTATATTGGCAAAAAATACCGCCCCAAGCAAAACTGGAATTTGAAATAAAACAGCTATCCGAGTGAGACAACCAATTGCGATTAGAATACCTCCGAAAATATGAGCAAAAGCTACATAATGAATGATACCTACCGACCAAATATTAAAATTGAGTCCTTGAATAAGCGCAGATGACGCCTCAGTATCGGCAATAAAACCTGCACCTTTGAAGAACAAAAAAATTCCTAAAATAGCTCTTAATAAATCAAGCCATACCGGATGTGGAGCGTCTCCCCATTTTTCCAATTGTGTTAAGGTTTTGAGCATGAAATTAATCGTTTACATTGTTTCTTAAAAATAGTGCAGGAATATTATATTTCAAAGAAAATGTTACATTATTTTTTAAAAATGAAAGTAAGTTCATTTTTAATGATACTACAAATACTCAAAGCCGAAACAAAGAAGAAAACTTGACATCAAAATTATTTAATTTGGAAAAAGAAGCAAATCGCAGAATTAGATTCCCTTTTTTATTACTATTTGGGGATAAACTTTACCTTTTTTACCATAATTCAGTTAATTTATTTTGTTTACAAAAAATATACTTATTTTGTATTGAGTAAAACTGAAATTTCTATCATCCCTTTAATTTATTTATAAAATGCCAGCAGAATATATTCGCCGAATCGAAAGAATTTTGGTAGCCAATAGAGGTGAAATCGCCATCAGAATCATGCGTGCGGCCACTGAATTAAACATCAGAACGGTAGCAGTTTATACCTATGAAGACCGATATTCACTGCACCGTTATAAAGCGGATGAAGCCTACCAAATTGGGAAAGAGGATGAACCTTTGAAGCCCTATCTTGATATTGAGGGGATTATTTTACTCGCCAAACAAAAGAAAATTGATGCCATCCACCCTGGTTACGGCTTTTTGTCTGAAAATGTAAATCTGGCCAAAAGATGTAGAGAGGAAAATATTATATTCATCGGCCCAAGTCCAGAAGCGATGGAAGCTTTAGGTGATAAAATCAGAGCAAAAATAATTGCTCAAAAGGCCGGTGTACCCATGATTGAAGATTCTAAAGGGGACCTTTCAGAGTATTCATTGGCACTTTCTGAAGCCAACAGGATTAGCTTTCCAATCATGTTAAAAGCGGCAGCTGGTGGCGGTGGTAGAGGTATGCGTGTGGTTCGGAATGAGGAAGACTTTCAAAAGGCCTATTCGGAGGCTAGAAATGAAGCAAAAAATGCTTTCGGCGATGATACGCTTTTCATCGAAAAATTTATTGAAGAACCCAAACACATCGAAATACAGCTATTAGGAGACCAACATGGTAACCTTGTGCATCTTTATGAGCGTGATTGCTCGGTGCAACGCCGTTTCCAAAAAGTGGTGGAAGTAGCCCCTTCCTTTGGCTTAAAAACAGAAACAAAAGAAAAATTATATGCTTATGCGTTGGCAATAGGCAATACAGTAAAATATTCCAATGCGGGTACGGTAGAGTTTTTGGTTGACCTTAAAGAAAATATCTTTTTTATTGAAGTGAATCCTCGTATTCAGGTGGAGCACACCATTACTGAAGAGGTTACGGGTATTGATATCGTGCGTTCACAGATATTAATTGCCATGGGTTATAAGCTTTCTGACAATAATATTTTTATCAAAAGTCAAGCGGATGTACCTCTTAATGGGTATGCTATTCAATGCAGAATTACCACTGAAGACCCTTCCAATGGCTTCAAACCTGATTTTGGAACCATTATAGCTTACAGAAATGCTGCAGGTTTTGGTATCCGTTTGGATGAAGGCTCTAGTTACCCAGGAGTGAAAATATCGCCCTATTTCGACTCAATGTTGGTAAAGGTGTCTTCAAAAGGCAGAACTCTGAAAGGAGCTACCCAGCGTCTATTGCGTGCCTTGGTTGAATTTAGAATTCGTGGAGTAAAAACCAATATTTCCTTTTTGCATAATGTGATCGACCATCCTATTTTCCAACAAGGAAAAGCTACCGTTGGGTTCATTGATGCCCATCCTGAACTTTTCAATTTACGCAAGCCAAAAGATCGGTCGACCAAGATTTTGCGATACCTTTCTGAGGTGATTGTAAATGGTAACCCAGATGTAAAACAGATTGAAAATAAGACTTTTAGAGTACCGGTAATTCCTAGTTTTGATTCATTTTCGGACCATCCAAAAGGCAATAAACAATTACTGGACGAGATGGGTCCTGAGAAGTTCTCTCAATGGGTTAAGGCTCAAAAACAAGTCTTCTTCACAGACACTACTTTCCGTGATGGGCATCAGAGTTTATTGGCTACACGTGTTCGTACTCATGATTTGGTAAAAGTGGCGGAAGGCTTTTCGAAAAATTTTCCACAACTATTCTCAATGGAAGTTTGGGGCGGGGCTACCTTCGATGTATCCATGCGTTTCTTACACGAGTCGCCATGGGATAGGCTGGCTGCATTTAGAGAAGCTATGCCCAATATGTTGCTCCAAATGCTCATAAGAGGCTCCAACGCCGTGGGGTATAGTGCCTATCCTGATAATTTGATTGAAAAATTCATCGAAAAATCTTCAGAAACGGGTATTGATGTATTCCGAATTTTTGACTCCCTCAACTGGGTGGAGGCCATGAAAGTTTCGATAAAAGCGGTTCGTGAGCGCACCAATGGAATTGCCGAGGCAGCTATTTGCTATACTGGCAATGGCATCTCATTGCCTGGCCAGCCCGAAAGTATATCTAAATACAATTTGCAATATTATTTGGATATGGCTCGTACCCTTGAGGATGAAGGAGCCCATATATTAGCTATCAAAGATATGGCTGGTTTATTGAGGCCTTTTCAAGCTGAAATATTGGTATCCGAACTTAAAAAAGCAATTTCGATTCCGATTCATTTGCATACACACGATACTTCTTCCATTCAGGCGGCTACTTATTTGAAAGCCATCGAGGCGGGAGTAAACGTGGTGGATTGTGCCTTGGGAGCAATGTCGGGCCTTACCTCTCAGCCAAATTTCAATTCTGTAATTGCCATGATGCAAGGTCATGAGAGAGCTTCTCCTTTTGATTTACCAAAATTAAATCAATATTCTAATTATTGGGAAGATGTTCGTGCTTATTATTATCCATTTGAATCTGAATTGAAAGCAGGCACGGCAGAAGTGTACGACAATGAGATTCCTGGTGGCCAATATACCAATTTACGTGGGCAGGCGGAGTCATTGGGAGTAGGGCATAAATTCGATCAGCTCAAGCATAACTATGTGGTAGCCAATCAGTTATTTGGTGATATAGTGAAAGTGACGCCTTCTTCTAAAGTAGTAGGTGACATGGCTATATTCATGACTTCCAACGGAATCTCTGCTGAAGATATTTACACAAAAGGAGCCAGCTTGTCCTTTCCTGAATCAGTGAAAGACTTTTTCAAAGGAGGTCTTGGACAGCCCTATGGCGGCTTCCCTAAACAGTTGCAAGAAATTATCCTGAAAGGCGAAAAACCTTTGGAAGGCCGCCCAAATGATAGCATTCCTCCGATAGAATTTGAAGCGGATTTCAAAATTTTTACTGAAAAATATCCCGAGTCAGCTGGCTTTTTAGATTATTTATCATTTAAAATGTATCCGAAGGTTTATGAAGATTTCTATAATTCTCAACTCCTTTATGGTGATATTTCAAAATTAGCCACACCTGCTTTCCTATTTGGCTTGAAGCAAGATGAGGAAATAATGATCAATATCGATGAGGGTAAAGACATTTTAGTGAAATTATTATTTGTTTCTGAGCCAGATGAATTGGGTATTTGTACGGTAAGTTTTGATTTGAATGGCCAAACTCGTCGACTCCGCATCAAAAATAACAAAGTAAAAGTAACCAAACCGCAGCATGCCAAAGCAAGCTCGAAAGGCGATATTGGTGCTCCTTTGCAAGGCAAGTTGAGCAGAATTATGGTGAAAGAAGGAGATGAAGTGAAGAAAAATGCACCATTGTATGTAATCGAAGCCATGAAAATGGAATCAATTGTGTCGGCACCTTACGAGGGCACAATATCGAGAGTACTGCTATCAGAGGGAACTGTTGTGGAGCAAGAAGATTTGGTGCTTTCAGTGGAAGAAAAATTGGAAGTGAAGGATGCTGATAGCCAATATCTTTTCGTTTATGGTACTTTGCGTCAGGAGTTTGGTAGCGAGTTGTATAAAATTATTGCCAAAAATTCTGACTTTATAGGCATGGCACACTTTCAAGGAGACATGTTTATGGTGGCGGAGTTTCCAGGTATAGTTTTATCTGAAAATGCTGATAGTCAAGTAGTTGGTGAGTTATATAAAATTATTTCGCCAGAAAAGCTTTTTGCCATATTAGATGATTATGAAGAATATGACCCACATAATGAGGCCGATAGCTTATATGTTCGCAAAATGATTGACCTCAATTGCGATGGGAAACCCATGAAATCATGGGGATATCTGTATAATAAATCATTGGAAGGCTTGGAGAAAATTGAGTCGGGTGATTTCTTAAAAAGATAATTTTCAGTAATCCTCCAAAAAAATTAAAGGTTAGGCGTATTTTTGCCTGACCTTTTTTTATGACTGTAAATGACATCCAATAAAATTCATTTTTTTGATTTTGTTAAAAACTTGGATTTACAGGCTGAAAATGGATTGGAAAAGAACATAATTCTAATTGAAAAAAAATCTTTAGCTTTTTATTTTCATGAATTTTGTATTGAAAAACCGCAATTTTTTTTCAGAGAATTAATTCAAGAATATTCCAATCGAAAGATTCGACTTATTGTGATTTATGAATTTCAATGGATTCAAAATCAGCAAATTATACAATCTAGAATCGAATCGATGTTTGATAAATCCCTCACGATTCATGGCCGTAAAACTAAATTTGTGAGAATCGATAAGGCACAATCTGAAATATTTTTAAATGAAAATCATTTGCAAGGTTATGTGAGTTCCAAATTCAAATATGGATTATTTCTTAAAACCGAACTGGTGGCAGTGGCTACCTTTTCAGCAGGCAGAAAGATGAATGAGCAACCAGAAGATTACCGTTCATTTGAATTGATAAGATTTGCTAATAAGTTGGGATTCAGGGTGGTAGGTGGCTTAACTAAGTTGCTAATGGGTTTTACAAAAATGCATAATCCTGGTGATATCATGACTTATGTGGATTCGGCCTGGTCAGATGGGACTGGTTTTGAAGCCATTGGTTTTGAAATAAAAGGAGAACTGAAACCGCAAGAAATTTTTGCAAACCAAGATAAATCAATCCCAATTATTTGGAATGCAGGTAGTTTGAAAATGGTTTTGAAAACCCATCAATCTTTTGAAAATGAATAACCTCATCACCATTCTTGGCCCAACGGCATCTGGTAAAACCAAACTCGCTGTGAGGTTGGCAAATGAACTCGACGGTGAAATCATTTCAGCCGATTCCCGACAAGTATATCGAGGTATGGATATTGGTACAGGGAAAGACCTTTCAGAATATACGATTGATGGAAAACGGATTCCCTATCATTTAATCGATCTGCTCGAAGCGGGTGAAAGGTACAATGTTTTTCAGTTTCAAAACGATTTTCAAACTGCTTTTCAATCCATAAAAGCAAAAGGCAAATCGGCGATTTTATGTGGAGGGTCAGGGCAATATATTTTATCTGTTTTGCAGGATTTTAGATATACCGCCGTACCTGTGGATGATCATTTAAGAGAGGAGCTTTCCAAAAAATCAGATGAAGAATTAGTGGAAATATTCAATGAATATAGTACTGATTTTTCTAAAATAGCCAAAATAGAAAGTCATAAAAGATTGATTCGTGCAATTGAAATTAACAAGTATCTACTTGAAAATAAGGATTTTAACCAGTCAGCTTTCAAACAAGAGTCTATCCTATTTGGTTTGGACTTGCCAATTGAAATGCGAAGAGCAAGGATCTCAGAAAGGTTAAATGTTCGTCTTGAATCTGGTCTGATTGAAGAAGTGGAGGGGCTTTTAAAGGCTGGACTTGCTCCTGAAAGTTTGATCTATTATGGCCTTGAGTACAAGTTTACCGTCGATTATTTAATGGATAGGTACGATTTTGATACTTTTGTAAAACTATTGGAAATCGCTATCCATCAATACGCCAAACGGCAAATGACTTTTTTTAGGAAAATGGAAAAGGATGGCTTGAAAATCAATTGGATTGATGGAGAATTGCCTTTGGATTTACAACTGAAACAAATTATTAACATTTTAAATTCCCCCGCTGGGGGTTAGGGGACTATGCTAACAAACTCATTAACAAATCTTTATGAAAGAGATTTGAATAAAGTAATTGCCGAATTGAATTTATATGAACACAAATCGGATATTTGGAAAACTGCCGAGGGAATCAATAATTCGGCCGGAAATTTGGCTTTGCATTTAATTGGCAATTTGAATACCTATATTGGGGCACAACTTGGGCATTCTGGCTATGTGAGAGACAGGCCAGCTGAGTTTTCATCGAAAAACATACCTCGTTCCAAAATAATTACCGATTTAGAATCTATCAAAATAGATATCAAAAATATACTAATCAACTTAAAATCAGAAGATTTGCAGTCTAACTATCCAGAAAATGTTTTAGGGTATGAAATGTCTACCGAATATTTCCTTATTCATCTTTTGGCACATTTGAACTACCATTTGGGCCAGATAAATTATCATAGAAGATTATTAAAGAGTGAATAATTTTTTCAAGGCAGGATAATATCCATTGAAATTTATGTTAATTTCACCGAATTATAAATATAAAATACTTATGAAAAAAATAATTCTGATTGTAAACTTTTTATTTTTCGGCTTAATGCTAAATGCCCAAACTCCCAGCCCTAAATTATATGAAATGCGTGTCTATTATTCACCAGAAGGCAAGTTGGAAACTCTTTTAGGCCGCTTTCGGGATCATACCACAAAACTTTTCGAAAAGCATGGTATGGAAAATATTGGATATTGGCTTCCGATTGACAATAAGGAAAATAAGTTAGTATACATTTTGGCCTTCCCAAATAAAGAAGCTCGTGACTTATCATGGAAAAATTTTGGGACAGACCCAGAATGGAAAAAAGTTCAAGCAGCTACCGAAGCCAATGGTAAAATCGTTTCGAAAGTGGAATCAACTTTTATGACCGAGACTGATTTTTCAAAACTAAACATTAGTAATGAAGGCAATAGAGTATTTGAATTGCGCATTTATAAAACGACTAAATACAATTTGGGACTGCTTTTGGCTCGATTCAGAAATCATACTGTTGATTTGTTCACCAAACATGGAATGACTAATCTGGTCTATTTCACTCAAAATGGAGTGGACGACACACTTATTTACTTATTGGCTCACAAGTCGAAAGAGGCGGGTTTGGCCTCATTTAATAGTTTCAGGGTGGATCCAGATTGGGTAGCGGCACGTGATGCCTCTGAAAAACTAGCCAAAGGCTCATTGACTGTTTCCGTAAAATCGGAGTACATGGTGCCAACAGATTTCTCCACTTGGAAATAGATTTATTGCAATTTTGAATTGAATTGGAAGAATGAGCTTTTTTTAAGAGCTCATTTTTTTTATAAAATCTTTATAGATTAATCTCTATTTTTGTGTTCACTCAATTCCTAAAAATTGATAAGTTTGAATACAAGAAAATATTCAAAACCAAAGCAATACCTAATCAGTATCGCCCTGATTTTGTTCACCACCCTACTTTGTTTTTTCATCAAAAACACTGTGGGTTATAAAATAATTGCCCTTATTTTGTTGATGGCCGTTTCAATAACGGCCATGCTGTTTGAAATTCTTCCCGTTCTGATTTCCGCTATTTTAAGTGGATTAATACTCAACTACTTTTTTATTCAGCCTTATTTTTCATTCAAGATTGATAATGAAGAAGATATTTTACTCTTTATTGTCTATTTATTAATTGCTTTAGTAAATGCTGTACTTACCTCTCAGATTCGAAAAGAAGAATCAAAAGCCCGGGACAAAGAGGAAAAAGAAAACACCATAAAACTTTATAATATTTTGTTGAATTCTCTTTCACATGAGTTGAGGACTCCCATTTCGGCAATTATTGGTGCAGTAGATACTTTGAAGGAATATAAAGATAAACTTTCCCAACATAATCAAATTGAATTACTAGATCAAATTGAATTGGCTAGCATCCGACTCAATAGGCAGGTTGAAAACTTATTAAATATGAGCCGATTAGAAACTGGCTTTTTTAAATTGAATCTCGATTGGTGCGACACCAATGAGCTAATTTTCAGTATCTTACAAAAATTTTCGCTGATTAAAACCCATGTATTTCAATTTGAACCAGTCGAAAACTTGCCTTATTTTAAATACGATAGAGGTTTGATGGAACAAGTTTTGGAAAATATAATCCATAATGCGCTAAACTATACCCCACCTAATACAGTGATCAAAATTGAAGCTTTACATGCTGCAGAAAAATTAAAAATAGTGATTTCAGATAATGGAAATGGTATCCCAAGTAATGAATTGCATACTGTTTTTGAAAAATTTTACAGACTTCCTAATACAAAAACAGGTGGTAGTGGTCTTGGTTTATCCATTGTAAAAGGCTTTGTTGAGGCGCATCATGGTAGTATTATTGCCGAGAATAATCCCACAACTGGTGCAAAGTTTACAATTGAAGTACCTGCCGAAGCTTCTTATTTAAACAATTTGACCAATGAATAAGGCTGAAATATTAATAATTGACGACGAGCCACAAATTCGTAAGTTGCTGGAAATCAACCTAGAAAGTAATGATTACAAAGTTTGGCAGGCCAGCACCGCAAAAGAAGGCATCCTTTTAGCAGCCAATCACCCACCCGAATTGATACTGCTCGACATTGGGCTACCCGATAAAAGTGGACACGAAGTTTTGAAAGAACTAAGAACTTGGTACAATCAATCCATTATCATATTGTCAGTACTCAATAATGAGGCAGATATTGTGTTGGCATTGGACAATGGCGCCACAGATTATTTAACGAAGCCCTTCCGCACAGCTGAACTTTTAGCCAGAATTCGTTCGGCAATAAGACGAAACTCAACACCCAACAATAGCTCAATTATTGTTTGCGGAGATTTAGAAATTGATTTGACAGCTAGGATAATTAAGAAAAGTAACGAAATACTTAAACTTACCTCCACTGAATATCAATTGTTAGTAATGCTTGCCAAAAATGAGGGCAGGGTATTGACCCATCAATATATATTGAAGGAAATCTGGGGAGTTGGCTACCAAACTGAAACCCAGTATTTGCGAGTTTTTATTGGTACTTTACGCAAAAAAATCGAAAACAATCCCAATCAACCCTCTCATATTATCACTGAAAGTGGTGTCGGTTACCGTTTTGTTTAAGCTCATCTTTATTTTTTCTTTATCTTTTCCAATCCCTATTTTATAATTTACAGATAAGCTTTTAGCCAATTTTGTATCGTTAAATTAATGATGCAAAAATGAGTATTTACCATAGTGCCAACAAAAAAATAAAAGACCGCTCCTTTGAATTATACAATAAGTATTATTCAATCAATAATAATGAAGTTATCATTCAATTAAGCAACAACGAAACTATTAAAGGCAAATTGAAAGGATATTTTAGGGGGGATACCACTATTAATGAGCCATTTATCTCAAAATGGCATTTAGATTCAACTAATTATTTGCTGGGAACCGATGCCTATGGTTATTTAAATGGGCAACTTATCAATCAAGTTGATATAGTTAAAATTACATTTATGGAAGACAACACTACCATGATGTTCAATCAAACTTTATAAAATCTTTATCATTCCCAAAGTCTATTTTTTTAAAATAGTTTTTTCAAATTTTTTTAAAACATATACTAATTAAATTTTTCAAAAAATGGATTCAAATATCAACATCAGCAATAAAGTTACAACCGGCTCCCTATTGGTAGCATTGGGTATTATTTATGGCGACATTGGCACCAGCCCTTTGTATGTTTTCAAGGCAATTATAGGCACTAAAATTATCACCGAACAGTTGGTTTATGGTGGCCTTTCTTGTGTATTTTGGACGCTGGTTTTTCAAACTTCTATCAAATACATATGGCTTACCTTAAAAGCTGAAAATCATGGAGAAGGGGGCATTTTCTCACTTTATGCATTGGTAAAAAGGCACAGTAAATATTTGTCATTATTTACTATTTTGGGAGCTACCACGCTCTTAGCAGACGGAATTATTACCCCTCCCATATCTGTTGCCTCGGCAGTGGAAGGCTTATCAATGGTCAAAGGCTTAGAGGCGATTATTATACCAGGGAATGCTTTAACAATTGGAATTGTAGTTGCCATCCTTTCTTTTCTGTTTTTCTTTCAAAGGTTTGGTACACAGGCTATTGGAAAATTATTTGGCCCTATTATTGGTATTTGGTTCATTATGCTTTTGGTAGTGGGTCTCCATCAGATAGGCTTGCACCCCAATATACTCTATGCACTCAATCCAGAATTTGCTTACCGATTATTGGTAGAATATCCCAATGGTTTTTGGTTGTTGGGAGCTGTGTTTCTTTGTACCACAGGCGCTGAAGCGCTCTATTCAGATTTGGGACATTGTGGAGTGAAAAACATTCGAATCACCTGGATTTTTGTAAAAATTAGTTTAATTACTGCCTATCTGGGACAAGCTGCGTGGCTAATGAATCAGGGTCAGGAATTCCTTTCAGGTAGAAATCCTTTTTTCGAAATCATCCCTGAATGGTTTTTATTGCCGAGCATTATTATTGCCACTTTAGCCACTATTATTGCTTCTCAAGCGCTTATCAGCGGTAGCTATACACTTATAAGTGAGGCAATTAACCTAAACTTTTGGCCTAGAGTGGCCGTGAGGCAACCCACTGAAAGCAAAGGCCAAATTTATATTCCTAGTGTGAATTCAATCCTATGGTTTGGCTGTGTACTAATGATGGTTTATTTTAAAGAAAGTAGCCATATGGAGGCCGCTTATGGTTTTTCCATCACCATCACTATGCTAATGACCACCATTCTACTTTCATTTTTTCTTTTTTATAAGTTAAGATTAAATAAATACTATATTTTGCTATTCCTTTTGATTTTTGGAACCATCGAAATCTCATTTTTTATTGCTAATGTGGCCAAAATTAAAGAAAGATGGATGTTCTTGTTTTTCGAATTATTCATTTTTATGGTTATGTATATTTGGTTTTACGCCCGAAAAATCAATAATAAGTTTATCAAATTTGTTGAACTAGGGAAACATAGTGCTCATTTAAAAGAGCTTAGCGAAGATGATTCCATTCCCAAATTTGCCACTCACCTGATCTACCTCACAAAAGCAAATAGAAGGCATGAAATTGAAGAGAAAATCATAAAATCTATTTTTTCGAAAAAACCAAAAAGAGCAGATGTCTATTGGTTTTTACACATCAATCGGACGGATCAGCCCTACGGTTTGACTTACGATGTTTCGGAACTCATTGATGATAAAGTAATAAAAATAAATATCAATGTAGGATTCAAAATTCAACCTAAAACCGAGCTTTATTTCAAAAAAATAGTACAGGATTTGGTTGTGAATAAAGAATTGAACTTGCACATAAGACCTGATGGATCATCGAAATATAATAACGAACCAGATTTTAAGTTTGTGGTGATCGAGAAATTTCTTTCAGTTGAAAATGAATTTGCAATAAAAGAAGGGCTTTTACTCAATGCTTATTTCTATTTAAAACACATAGGCTTAAGAGATGAAGCGGCCTTCGGGCTTGATAAAAGCGATGTGGTAATAGAGCAAATTCCGCTAGTTTATCATCCAGCCAATAATATTACTTTGGAAAGAGTCTAAATTCATCATTACACAATTTGGCATAAATTAATCGGTTAATCTATTGATTTTGCATTGAAAGGAGTCCAATCATTTTGGCTCCTTTTTCTTATTTCTGAGGATAACTAATCCACTTCCTTTTTTCCAAGATTGATCAAAACCAGATGGGAATTTAGCCACTGGATGGCTTCCTAATACTAAATCTATATCCCCATCTCCATCCAAATCACCCGCATCCATTACTGCCCACCTGCCTAAATGATTGATATTCAATGTTTTTTGAATAAATGCACCTTTTTGGTTTTCAAAATAAATAAAACCTTCCTTCGGTCTATTTTCCACATCTGGAAACAATGAAGTGGAGATCAAATCAACATCGCCATCCAAATCGTAGTCTTTTGGAAGCACCTTGCAAGCTCCGTTTTGGGCAAAAAAGTTCGCTTGTTTAAAAGTGTCATTCCCCTCATTTTCAAAAATATAAATCCCATGATAAGGTTTTAGAATGGTGGTAAAATCATCATTATCACCCGCAGCATACACAATATCCAACTTACTATCATTATTTATATCGACTAATTCAAAATAGTTAGAACCATAAATCGGTGGAAATTGTAAGATTTGCTTTTCTTCAAAAATCAAATTGCCCTTATTTTTATATAACACAATCCGTTCATTGCCCTGAGCAAAAAGGGTGACTAGATCAAGGTCTTTATCGCCATCAAAATCAACGATTATGGTCTTGACCACACCAGGTGAGCGACTCAAGTATTTTTGAGTGAAGTGATTATTTTTGCTTTTTTTCAAAATTGAAAGACCACCCTCCATAAAGCCAAATTCTGACACAACCAATTCATTTTCAGCAGATTGGTCTAAATTTACCGAAAGAGTAGAAACAGGTCTATCCAAATTTTGTTGAATGGTTGTAATAGTTTTCAATTCAGTATTAAAGGTATTGGAGGTAATATAACCCTTTACCTCCTGATTAGCCTGGGTAGTTTTACCCATAAAGGTCATAATCATTTCATTGGGCTTAGTTTTCGAATATTCAATAGAGCTCAATGCATTTTGGTCTTTAAAAATTTGACTAGGTTTGCCATTTTTATCAATCACCCAAATGTATCTGTTGGACTGGTCACCGGCAATAATCTGCCTTTTAAGGGTATCGATTGAAACCATTGTAAAATTAGGAATGGTACTATTAGCGAGTTTAGTATCTACCATTTCAACCTCAAATAGATTTTCTAGAATTGCAAGTGGTTCTTTATTATTGGATTCTAGTTTTTTAGGTGAATTGTCTAAATAGTATTCCTTAATTTTCTCCCAATCAGCTTGGCTAACCATTTGATTTTCAGCTTTTAATATTGAATAAGGCTTGAGTGGATCGGGCAAATTCTTAAGTTCAGTATCTATACCTAATAATATGCCCATATAGGGCAAAGTACTATGCTCCCAAACATTTTGAGGTAAAAGTTGAGGCGATGGAAATTGATGGCAACTACTACAATGAATTTTGGCCAACTTCTCTCCTTCGGTATTGCTTTTTCTATTGCACCTGAATACTAAAACTTGACAAGAAAGTAGAAGAGTAGCTGTGAGTAATATTTTACTAAATGAAAGCGGATTCATTATTTTTTTATAAATGAAAAAATGGGTAAATTATTTCCTGAAATTATTTTTAGCCTAAAATTTGTCAAAAATTACCATTTATACTAGACTTTATTACAAATTGGGGCGAACTTATTAATTTTCGCAAAAAATTGATAAAACATCTAGGCCCTAAGTTGTTTTATAAACCAAAAAAATGTTCATTTTGGGCAGAACATCCAAGACTATGATAAAAAAAACATTATTACCTATTATTCTTTTTCTTTGCTCAGTGAGTGTAATCAAAGCACAAACTGTTGACGAAATTGCGACAAAACATGTGGCAGCTTTAGGTGGTGCCGAAAAGTTGAGAGCCATCAAGACGATCACCATGGACAACACAATTGGTGTTCAGGGGATGGAATTTGAAAATAAAATGACCATTGTGATTGGTAAAGCCATGCGATCTGAATCGAAAGTGATGGGAAGTGAAATGGTACAAGCCTTTGATGGTCAAAATGCTTGGGCAATAATGCCTTCTATGATGGGCGGTTCAGGTGAACCCGAAGCAATGCCAGATGAAATGGCAAAAGGTGTTGCAGGACAAACGGATGCATTTCCTTTTCTTGATTATGTTGATAAAGGAACAAAAATCGAATTAGTGGGTACCGAAAAAGTAAAGGATAATGATGCCTACCATCTAAAAGTTACCAAAAAGGATGGCAGCCAATCAGAATATTGGATTGGAGTGGCTAATAATCTAATTTCAAAAGTAAAATCAATTCAAAATGGACAGGAAGCGGAGATTTATTTTTCAAATCATAAGGAAGTGGAGGGAGTGAATTTCTCTATGAGCATGGAGACGTCCAATCCTATGGCTGGTACTATCACAGTTGATACCAAAGCGGTTACTATCAATGGAATGGTAGATGAATCAATATTCAAAATGCCAGCAAAAAAGTAAATTAATAAATATTTGAGAGAAGGAGTAAGTATCTTGTAATGAGATGCTTACCCATTTTATTTTTTCGAATCTAACTTTCCTATCAATCTCTTTCCTAATTGAATAGATGGCTTTTCTAAAAGATAAAAAAGGCCTTTTGAAAAAATAAATGCAATGATAAAAATAATAAAACCATCTAAAATATGAGCCATTGAGCGTGTTTTGGAAATACCCATAAAAGTAATCACAGATGCAAGGCCCATGATAACTGGCTGATGAACCAAATACAGACTATAACTAGATTCTCCAATAGAAGCAACTAGTTTTTCCCATATTTGAGGTAGAATTCTTTTGATATTTAAATAGTAATTGATGAAGGCAATATAGAATAATGCCCAAATGAAATCATTGATTTTCAGAGTAACAGAGGTGGTTTTCACTAATGAAGCTACTATTAATAACGCAATAATTCCTGTACCTGAAACTTTAAATAATTGCTTGCCCTCAAAATGTCTTTCTGCCAAAAATGCCCCTAAGCCCCATACTATCCAGCTTTTGAACACAAAGTTTTGTAATGAAAAATAGAAATTTGGGAAATAGAATAGATTGAAAATCAACGTAAAAATGAGGTACAAAGAGAGCAATAAATAGATTGTTTTTTGAATACCCAGTTTTTTTCTTAATACTAAGAAAAGAGGATAGATTAAGTATAACTGAACTTCCAATGCCAAACTCCAAAAGGCTCCATTAAATGAGAAAAAAGTGGAATCTTGGAGGTTATAAGTCATGATTAAATGTGAGACTAAATCCCAAATTTTTTCACCAGACTTTAAAATATCTCGATTGTATTGAAAGGCTAAAAATAGTAATACAACTAAGTAGGGAGGATAAATTCGGAAAAAGCGTCTTATATAGAATTTTCTAAAATCATAGTTTTCTGCCTTTTTTGTATTCGCAGAATCCTGTGGATAACCCTGTTGGGATTTCAAATAAGAAAGGTGAATTAAATAGCCGCTGATGATTAAAAAAAGCTGAACTCCCGTCCAACCATACCCAAATGGAGTGATGGTAAGAAAAATAACCAGCCAATCTTTACCGAATAAATTAACAAAAAAGGAACCTTCTTCAATTTTCACCTCTAAATGATCCCCCAAATAATGCATATAGCAATGCAAAATGAATACTGAAATGATGGCAATGCCACGCAAAACATCCATTTTGTAAAGGTGCAATAAGCTATTATTTTGATTTTCAATCATTTACAAAATAATTGGACCATTTTGATTAATGGTAGATACATAACAGGTGGATTCAATAGCCACTTTTGCAAAACCTTTTCGCATGGCCTCCCCCACTTTATGGGCGGTATCAATATCTTTTGAAAGGGCAAACATAGCCGGTCCAGAACCAGAAATGGAACAACCTAAAGCACCATTTTGAATCGCTGCATTTTTAACATCATCAAACTGTGGTATTAAAATCGATCGAATCGGTTCGATAATAACATCTACCAACGACCGTGAAATAATATCATAATCTGGTTTCATTAAACCTGCAATTAATCCAGCCACATTACCCATTTGAGTAATCGTATTTTTTAATGACACTTCCCTTCTAAGGATATTTCTAGCGTCTTTCGTATTCACTTCTACCTGTGGGTGTACTATGGTCGCATACAAATCTTCAGGTGTTTTGATTTGAATAATATCAAGCGGGTCGTATGAGCGCACCACAATAAAGCCACCCATAAGGCTAGGACCCACATTATCCGCATGAGCAGAACCGCATGCAATCCGCTCACCTTCCATTGCAAAAGGAAGCAAATCTCGCTGAGCTAAAGGATTGCCCATGAGCGTATTAGCAGCATAAACACCCGCCACGGCCGAAGCAGCCGAGGATCCCATTCCACTGCCAAGCGGCATTAATTTTTTTAGATGAATTTCAAAACCTTGATCCGAACCAATATGCTCCAAAAACTTTTGTATAGCAATCGTGGCGGTATTTTTTTCTGGATCCTTTGGTAATCTCCCCCCTTCACCTTCAATACTTAAAATTGTTAATTTCCCAGTATTGTTTTTGGTCACTATTATTTCATCGCCGGGATTATCCACTGCAAAACCAAAAATGTCAAAGCCACAAGCCACATTGGCCACAGAAGCAGGTGCAAATATTTTTATTGAATCCATTTTTTAGATGTTAGATTTTAGATGTTAGATGTTAGCAAGACAATCATTTTATCATCTATTATTTTCAAATTGTTTATTTTATTTGAGGAAATCCGCTTTCTGTTAATTCATACTTTACAATTTCCTCAATAGTTAAAGGCTCAATTTTAAAATATTTTGATTCATATTTATGAATTATATTCGAAAGGCTTTCCCCAGTTGTCGTTGGTATGTTTTTATCGGTCTTTTCGGCCTGATAAAATCTACCAACGGCTTATTCATCAAGCTGCTACCCCAAATAACTCCCCATACTTACGATATCAGCAAATACACCGGAGGCGGTTACGTCGGCACCAGCACCTGGGCCTTTAATCACTAATGGTCGTTGATTGTACCGCTTTGTGGTAAATGAAATGATGTTATCAGCCCCTTCCATTTGGTAAAAAGGGTGCTTTTGATCCACTCCTTTCACTCCAATATTAATTTTACCATCTTCTAAGGTAGCTACAAATCTAAGTACTTTATTTTCGGCTTTTGCATCCTTTACCATTTTGGCAAAAAAGTCATTTGATACGATTAATTCATCAAAAAAGGCATCTACTGTCGGTGCTTTTTCACAGTTTTCAGGTAGTAATTTTTCAATCGTAACATCCTCTGGTTCAAGTTTTAAGCCTACTTCTCTGCCCAGAATCAATATTTTTCTGGCTACATCCATGCCACTTAAGTCTTCCCTTGGGTCTGGTTCAGTATAACCTTTTTCTTTTGCCTCTTTCACAATGTCAACAAAGCGTACATTTTCATTAAAATTATTGAAGATATAAGATAAGGTTCCAGAGAAAACCCCTTCAATTTTTTCAAAACGGTCGCCTGAAGCAATCAATCCCTGTAAAGTATTGATTACTGGCAAGCCTGCTCCTACATTGGTTTCGTATAAAAATTTTACGCCTTTTTTCAATGCGGTGCGATGCAACAGAGCATATTCCTCATATGGCCCAGAATTAGCCACTTTATTGGGTGTTACTACCGATACATTGGCTTCAAATAGTCCTAAATAATGGTTGGGCATTTCTTTGTTGGCGGTACAATCTGCAAAGATAGAATTGGGTAAATTTAGCGATTTAATCTTTTCAACAAAATGCCAAATTTCCGTCTTTTTTCCTTTGGTATTGAGCTCATCTTCCCAATTTTCTAAGTCAATCCCATTTTCATTTATCAACATTTTTCGGGAATTTGAGATTCCTATAAGGTTGACTTTGAGTGCTTTATACTTATTTAAATAATTTTCTTGTTGGAGTAATTGGCCTAGTAACGCTTTGCCAATCAGACCAGTACCCACTAAAAACAGATTGAGGGATTTTACCTGAGAAAAGAAGAAGGTATCATGAATTACATTCAATGCTTTGGAGATATTTTTCTTTTCTATCACCACTGAAATATTCAATTCTGAACTTCCTTGTGCGGTAGCGACTATGTTGATACCGTTTTTACCCAAAACAGTAAATAACTTACCACTTACCCCAGTATGTTTGCGCATGCCTTCTCCCACAATGGCAATTACCGAAAGGTTTTCTTGAATATCAATTCCTTCAATATCACCAATTTCGATGTCATGAAAAAACTCCTTTTCCAATATTCGTTTCACCTGCTTGCTCACTTTCGGGTCGATTGCAAAACATATCGAATGTTCTGAACTGGCCTGTGAGATCAGAATGACTGAAATCTTATTTTTAGCTAAAACTGTAAATAATTTCGCTGAAACACCCGCTACCCCAATCATACCAGAGCCTTGTAAATTCACCAAAGCTAGATTATCAATAGAAGAAATTCCTGTGATGATGTAGTCGGTATTTTTTGGTTCACGACTCACCACTGTACCCTCAAAGGAGGTATTGAAGGTATTTAAAATTCGAAGGGGAATATTTTTTGCAAAAGCTGGCTGTAACGAAGGCGGATAAATCACCTTGGCTCCAAAATGTGAGAGCTCCATCGCCTCCGCATAAGTGATGTTGGGTATGGTGAATGAATTGGGCACCTTTCGAGGGTCGGCAGTCATCATGCCATCTACATCGGTCCAAATTTCGATTTCTTCAGCATTTAACGCCGCTCCAAAAATCGAGCCAGTATAATCAGAGCCACCTCTACCGAGTGTTGTGGTTACATTATCATCATTGGTGCCTATAAAACCTGTCACCAATTGTAGGGTGGAGGTTTTAGTGAAATAATCCTGAATAAGCGAATTTGTTTTCTCAAAGTTCACTTCAGCCATTCCAAAGCTACTATTGGTTTTTACTAATTTTCGACTATCAAGATATTGACAATCAATATTTTGTGCTTTGAGTATTTCATAAATTAAGGAAGTGGAAAGCCTCTCACCAAAGCTTACAATCAAATCCAATGAACGAGGTGAAAGTTCCCGAATCAGTGAAATTCCTTTCAGTACATCTTCTAATTCATTAAAAAGGGTGCGGATATTAGCAAAAACTCGACTTTGGGATTTTATTTCAATCAGCTTTCTAATAACTTCAAAATGCCTTTCCTCGGCTTCCTTTAACAATTCAAAATAGGAATCATCAGCTTTTGCGGCCAATTCTGCCGTCTCAATCAATTGGTTGGTAAGGCCTCCCATGGCTGAAAAAACCACCGCAAACTTTTCTTTTGCGGCAATTTTCGACTTAATAATCTCAATTACTGCTTGAATACTTTCCGCTGAGCCGCATGATGTGCCGCCAAATTTTAAAACTTTCATTTATGTTCAGGGTGCCATTACCCCATCTATGCAATTTTATGAATCTCAATTAAACCGCAAAGTTAATGAATTAAAAACAGGATTCTATTGGAGGCTTTTCGATTTTTGCAAAAATTGGAATAACCATATCGGTTAGTATGGCAGGTTTTGTGTAAGGTTCAAAAATAGTATGCTCAATAAAAAGCAATTCATAGAAGAAGTATTATTAACTTTGTTTATTAGAAATCATATTTACTTTTTTAAATAGGTAACATGCTTATTATTAGTGAATAAGCAATTTTGGGGCAAGTAATTATGGATGGAATGAATTTTTATTTTGATTCAATTGTTGTGCTAATATTCCAAAAATGTATTTTACTTATTAGCCTAAACATGGTTACTAAAACAAAAAGTTAAATATTTTACAATAAAGTCTATTAAATCCATAGATTAATATATTAACTTTGTGACTTAAAACAATTCTTAGAAAAATGCAAAGCTTTAGAACTGAACTTGAAAATCCGCTTGTTGAAAAAGATATTATTGACCTTGAAAAGAAAATTCGTCTTTTTAAGGAAGGTAAAATCCATGAGGAAAAATTCCGAAGCCTTCGCTTAGCTCGTGGGGTTTATGGCCAGCGCCAGCAAGGAGTACAAATGGTGCGTATTAAATTACCTTATGGTAAAATGACTCTGCCCCAATGGAAGCGAATTGCAGACGTTTCTGACGAATATTCGACTGGAAACCTGCATCTTACTACCCGCCAAGATGTGCAAATTCACTTTGTTTCTTTAGATCGAACCCCTCAACTTTGGGCAGAATTGGAGC
This sequence comes from Bacteroidota bacterium, assembly GCA_040385875.1. Lineage (GTDB taxonomy): Bacteria > Bacteroidota > Bacteroidia > Cytophagales > Spirosomataceae > JANMZR01. The sequence goes on along the minus strand of JAZKGO010000046.1, from coordinate 9,048 downwards.
AAGATGAAATTACATTGCGTGAGGCTTGTGGCAATACTGTTCGTAACGTAACTGCCTCACCTACGGCGGGTATTGAGCCTAATGAGCTTTTTGATGTAAGTCCTTATGCGGATGCAGTTTTCAATTATTTTTTGAGAAACCCGATCTGCCAGGAAATGGGACGTAAGTTCAAAATCGCATTTTCAAATACTGATGCCGACACCGCACTTAGCTATATGCATGATCTTGGTTTTATCCCAAAAATACAAGATGGTAAGCGTGGCTTTAAAGTAATGGTAGGTGGTGGCCTTGGTGCACAACCTCTTTTAGCATTTGTAGGTTATGAGTTTTTGGAAGAAGATCAGTTGATTCCTTTTTCAGAAGCGGTAATCAGGGTTTTTGATCGTCATGGAGAGCGCAATTCTCGTCACAAAGCTCGGCTTAAGTATTTAATCCAAAAGATTGGCGCTGAGGAGTTTATGAATTTAGTGAATACGGAAAGGACCGCTATTAAATCGAAAAACTTCACAATTGATACTCAAACAGAATCTTTTGAGAATTTGGTTGGATACATGCCAACCAAACTTTCTGAGAAAGAATCTGAAGATGATAATTATGCTAAATGGCTAGAAACCAACACTTTTGAGCAAAAGCAAAAAGGGTTTTACGGGGTTTATGTGCGTGTTTTAAATGGCAATATTCATTCAGCAGTTTCTAGATCATTAATCAACCAATTGGCGGGTTATATTGCAGACGATGTAAGAATTACTATCAACCAAGGTTTGCTTTTGAAATTTGTTCCAAAAGCTAATTTACCTTATGTTTTTGAAGTATTAAAAGCTCATAATTTGGCAGATTTAGGAGCCAATTCCATTGCTAAAATAACCGCTTGTCCAGGCACAGATACCTGTAATTTGGCGATTTCAGATAGCACGAATATCACTTCTAAATTAGAGGACGTAATCGATTCAGAATTTCCGGATTTGATTAATAATAATGATATCAAAATAAAAATATCTGGCTGTATGAATGCCTGTGGCCAACATAGTATGGCCCATATTGGCTTCCATGGCTCTTCATTGAAAGCGGCCGATAAACGTGTTTTACCAGCTTTGCAAGTGCTTTTAGGGGGTGGAACAGTTGGGAATGGTATTGGTCGTGTGTCTGATAAAGTGCTCAAAGTGCCTTCTAAGCGTGGGCCAGAAGTATTGAGGGTTTTGTTGAATAATTATGAGGAAAACGCCACTGAAGGCGAATATTTCAATGAATATTACGACCGTCAAGGCGAAAAATATTTTTACAATCTATTAAAACCATTGTCGGATTTATCCACTTTGGTGGAAGACGATTTTCTGGATTGGGGTCATTCTGAACAATTTGTGACTGAGATTGGTGTGGGGGAATGTGCTTCGGTAATTATTGATTTGGTAGCTACATTACTATTTGAAACCAAAGAAAAATTGGATTGGGCAGAGGCCGCATTTGCTGAAAATAGATGGGCAGATAGCATTTATCATTCTTATTCGGTATTTGTTTCTGGAGCCAAGGCATTGCTTTTGGATAAATCAGTAAGTACCAATACCCAAAGTAGTGTGATCAATAAATTTGATGAAAATTTCATTCAAACTGGTGAATTTGACTTTGAAGGCATCACTTTTAATGAAGGTGTTTTGCAAATCAATAAAAATGAGCCAAGTCAAGAATTTGCCTCAGAATATTTGAAATTAGCACAGATTTTTCTTCGAAAAGCATCCGCATTTAGAGAGGAAACAGTTTCTATCTAAAAATAATTTGAAGATAAACAGAGTTTGTAAGTCTGATTTATTGAAGAAATGCAATTGAAAAAATAAATTTATGTATCAAATTACTCCAAAACTGACTTTAGTGGGTGCGGGTCCTGGCGACCCTGATTTGATTTCTTTGAAAGGAATTAAGGCATTGAAAGTGGCAGATGTAGTAATGTATGATGCTTTGGTTTCAGAAGATCTCCTTCAATATTGTAAGCCTGAGGCTGAGTTAATTTTTGTAGGAAAAAGAGGAGGCCATCCAAGTGTATTGCAAGACTCAATTAATTTTTTAATTGTTGAAAAGGCATTTCAAAAAGGGCATGTGGTAAGACTAAAAGGAGGCGACCCATTTGTGTTTGGAAGAGGGCAAGAGGAAATTGATTATGCTAAAGCCAGAGGAATTGAAACGGCAGTTGTTCCTGGTATTTCATCGGCCATTTCAGCGCCTGCATTAGCCAATATTCCTGTTACCGCTCGTGGAGTTTCGGATAGTTTTTGGGTGATTACTGGCACTAAATCAGATCATTCTCTTTCTGAAGATTTGAAAATAGCGCTACAAAGTAATGCAACTATTGTGTTGCTTATGGCTATGAATAAGGCTGAAGCCATTGCTGAAATTTATATCAATGCTAGAAAAGGAGATATTCCAGTAGCGGTGATTCAAAATGGTGGCACCGAAAATCAAAAAACAGGAATTGGGGAAATTCAGGATTTGGTAAAAATTATTGCTGAAAATAAATTGCAAAATCCAGCTGTAATAGTAATTGGGGAGGTAGTCAAATTTCATGAAACCTCAGAAAAAATGGCAACTTGTCATTTCGAGGCACGAGAAATCTAGCTAATCTTACCTTTCAATATAGCTTTTGCAGATTTCTCCTGAGGTCGAAATGACAAAATAAAATGAACGAATTATTTCCGATATTTCTGAAGCTTGAAAACCTTAATACTTTAATAGTCGGTGGAGGCAATGTGGGTTTGGAAAAATTGACAGCCATTCTCAATAATTCGCCAAAAGCTAAAGTCACTTTGGTGGCTCCTTTGGTAAAAAATGAAATATTTGATTTGCAAAAAAAGCATTCAGATTTAAGCATTTTAGAAAAAAAATATGAAACTAATGATTTGGAAAACAAGCAATTAGTTTTAGTGGCCACTGACAATTCAGAACTTAATAATCAAATAAAAGCGGAAGCTTTTTTAGCTAATATACTTTGTAATGTAGCCGATACTCCCGACGAATGCGACTTTTATTTGGGATCAGTGGTTCAAAAAGGTAGCTTGAAACTGGGGATATCTACCAATGGGAAGTCGCCAACCGTTGCGAAAAGAGTCAAGGAAGTATTGAATGAGACTTTCCCTGATGATTTGGAAGAACTTTTGGACAATATCGGAGAAATCAGAAAAACACTTAAGGGTGATTTTCAACATAAAATAATTGAATTAAATAAACTAACAAAAAGTTTGATTTTGGATAAAAAGCATATTGAAATCGATGAAAGCCTGATTTCAGAACTGGAATTAGCCATTCAAAATAAAAGTCTGGCTGAATCATTATCATTCCTTTCAGAGAAGTTTAGTGGAAGTATTGCATTCTCCACCTCATTAGGGCAGGAGGATCAGGTAATTACTGATGCTATTTTCAAAAATAACTTCCCAATCAGAGTTTTTACTTTAGATACTGGTCGTCTTTTTCAGGAATCTTATGAGTTATTGGATTTGACTAGAGCCAAATATAAAAAACCAATCGAAGTCTATTTTCCTGATAATGAGGCAGTTCAAAATTTGGTTAACGCCAAAGGCATGAATAGTTTTTACGAATCGGTCGAAAATAGAAAAGAATGTTGCTATATCCGAAAAGTGCAACCACTTAATCGAGCATTGGTGGGTGTATCCATCTGGATTACTGGTCTAAGGGCTGAGCAATCTGAGGGTAGAAGCGATCTATCAGCTTTTGAATGGGATGCCGCTCGCAAAATAATTAAGTTCAATCCATTAGTTAATTGGCATTATGACGAAGTATTAGCCTATTTAAAAGAAAATAAAGTGCCAGACAATCCACTACACAAAAAAGGATTTGTAAGTATTGGCTGCCAGCCATGCACCCGAGCCATCATGGAAGGCGAGCACCCACGTGCGGGTCGTTGGTGGTGGGAAGAGAGCAAAAAGGAATGTGGTTTACACTCTGCTTAGTGATAAGTTATGAGCGATAAGTTTAGCTTGTAAATCAATTAGATATCCCCAATTTCAATAGTTTATAGATTAGATTAATAAGGTAATTAAGATATTTTAAATTTTATAATGATTAACAATTCAGAGGCAAATTCACAACTCGAAACTCACAATTCACCACTTGAACCAAAGCACGGTTATTTCCCTCGTGAGTTAGAAGACGAAGCGATTTATATTATTCGGGAGGTAGTGGCGCAGTTTGAGAAGCCAGCTTTGCTTTTTTCGGGTGGAAAAGATTCGATAACCTTGGTTCGATTGGCTCAAAAAGCTTTTTATCCTGGTAAAATCCCATTTCCATTAGTGCATGTGGATACGGGTCATAATTTCCCCGAAACGATTGAATTCCGTGATTGGTTAGCCAAAGAAACAGGCGCTGAATTGATCGTTCGCTATGTCCAAGATTCAATCAATCAAGGAAAAGTGAAAGAAGAATCGGGCAAGTATGCCTCAAGGAATGCCCTACAAACGGTAACTCTTTTGGATGTCATTGAAGAATTTAAATTTGATGCGTGCATAGGTGGGGCTCGCCGTGACGAAGAAAAGGCACGTGCAAAAGAGCGTATTTTCTCTGTTCGTGATGATTTTGGGCAATGGGATGCGAAGCGACAAAGACCTGAGCTTTTTGATATGCTGAATGGCCGAATTGCTATTGGCGAAAATGTACGGGTATTCCCGATTTCAAACTGGACTGAGCTCGATGTTTGGAATTATATCAAAGAGGAAAAAATGGATATTCCAAGTATTTATTATTCGCACAAGCGCCAAGTAATTGAGCGTGATGGTATGCTTTGGGCTGATTCTGAGCACCTTAATAAAGATGCTGATGAAATTCCTTATGAAGCCACAGTTAGATTCAGAACCGTGGGTGATATGACCTGCACAGCTGCAGTAGCTTCAGAAGCTATTGAATTAGACGATATTATTGGCGAAATCCTTTCTGCTGAAATCTCAGAAAGAGGTGCCAGAATTGATGATAAAAGAAGCGAAGCAGCAATGGAAAAAAGAAAGCAGCAGGGGTACTTTTAATTTACAATTTCAGATTTTGTATTTGTCATTTCGACATTAGGAGAAATCCACTGAACTTGGTAATCAATTGAAATAAAGTAGATTTCTCGTACCTCGAAATGACAAAAGGGTAAAATAATATTTATAAATAAAGTTTAGGGCTGGTTTTTCACCTCATTAGGTTATGCACCCCGCCCCACTCACAACTAATAAATGGACATATTAAGAATTGCAACAGCGGGGTCGGTTGACGACGGAAAAAGTACTTTAATTGGCCGACTTTTGTACGAAACAAAGTCAATCACCAAAGATAAAATTGAGGCATTAGAAACAGCTTCGAAAAGAAAAGGTTTGAATTTTTTAGACCTTTCATTACTGACCGATGGCCTTATTGCTGAGCGTGAGCAGGGTATTACTATCGATGTAGCCAATATTTACTTTTCGACACTTAATCGTAAATACATCATTGCAGATACACCAGGTCATTTTGAATACACCCGAAACATGGTGACTGGCGCCTCCAATACCAAAGTTTCAATGATTTTGATTGATGCACGGAATGGCGTTTTGGAACAAACTTATCGTCACTTTTTTATCGCTTCGATGCTACGCATACCTAAAGTGATTGTTTGTGTGAATAAAATGGATTTGGTAGGTTATTCTGAAGAAAGATTCAATGAAATAAAATCAGCAATTTCAGAATTGGCTTCAAAGGTTTCATTTGAAGGTCAGGAGATTGATTATATTCCAATGTCATCGCTATACGGGCAAAATATTTCCGTGAAAGCTACCGAAATGGCTTGGTATGAAGGTGATACTTTATTGGGAGAATTAGAAAAAATAAGTTTTGACGAAACCAAAAGGCCTGCTCGTTTTCCAGTGCAGTTTGTGGTAAGGCCCAAAACGGAAGAGTTTCATGATTATCGTGGTTATGCAGGGAAAATTGCCTCTGGCAACTTTTCTGTGGGAGATGAAGTGAAGGTTTTGCCAACTGATCAAGTTACTAGAATTGCTTCTATTGAAAAATTTGGCGAGAAATTACCCTCAGCCACCGCCCGTGAATCAGTGGTGATTACTTTGGAAAGAGATGTGGATGTATCACGTGGAAATATGTTGGTGAAAACAAAATCCGAGTTGATTCCATTGAAAGAAATCACCGCTAAAATCTGTTGGATGGACTCAAATCCGCTGGTTTCAGGCAAAAATTATATGCTTCAACATGGAATTAATGACTCCAAAGCCAAAATTGTGAGTATCAATTTTAAAGAAGATGTAGTGAACCAAACCACTATTTCAGAAGGAGTAAATGAATTGAAGCTGAATGAGATAGGGGAAATTACATTGAAAACAGCCAAGCCAATTTTCGCTGATAAATACGAATATAATCCAGCCAATGGTGCTTTCATTTTGATAGATGACACCAATTCGACTGTGGGAGTGGGATTTGTGGTTTAGGATGTTAGTTTCTGCTTAAATCAAAGTAATATTCAAGATTTTGTAAAAATAGGAAAGCCAATTTTTTGACTTTCCTATTTTTATCTCCAATCGCTAAAATTGCAAATTTAGAAACCTTCGGAATTTTCCAAAAGACTATTTTTTTCTTTGAAATAAACCACTGACTTTTTCAAATTCGTTGCCATCAAGGCTAGCAGTTAAGGTAAGCTCCAACAAGTCATTACTTTTAAAAACCATATTAATATTTTCAACGAATTTTTTGCTCTGCTGCTTTTCGTTGGCTTGCATATAAAAATGGTCATTGGTTTTCCATACACCAATGTGCTCATGAGAAGTTCCGAAATTATCGACACTGAACCAGTGAATTTTTTCGTCATTTCCATTGTAGCCGATTAGATTGGAGCCTTTCAAAGTACCCAATTCTGGAGAGCTGAACCACTCTTCCATAGATAATCCACTGCCATCAGCAGTTTTTTTGAATTCGAGATAATAGGTAAATAGATAAGTTTTACCCTCGAGAACCATCGTTGTCGGTGCTTCCCATTGGCCTTCAAACCGCATCAGATTGAGGAGCGCATTTGGTTTGGTAGCTTGGTCTTGTGCATTTGCGCAAAACATTGCAAACATTGTTACGAGGGCCGCTAGGCCACATTTAATTTTCTTTGACATGATTTTTCTTTTTTTAGGTTAAACATTCTTATTGTCGTTTAAATAGATTCAACAGACTTTCAAAAAGTTCGGTTAAAAGAAAAATATATTTTTAGATGATTCGGGAAGAATCAAAAATGTGAAAATCGCTTATTTTTTCACTTTGGCGAAATACCACAAATACTGATGAGGGGGAACAACGATCTGGATATTCGATATTGTTTGAATTGATGCCTTCTACCACTGAAATATTACCACAACTGGCTATTTGTTTCACATTAAATCGAGAACCAAAGGTAAGGTCATCATTAATTTCTTTCTCAAAAATCCCACGGCCATTTCCAGATTTACCACTGGTAAAACGAACATTGAGCATAGGATTTAGGTGATTAAAAAATTCATTTCTTGAAAGATGGTCATCATAAATATGGGTCCATACATGTTGATAGTAACTAGACCATTTATTGGATTGATTCAATGCCCTATCGCCCGCATCATCGGTTTGATGATACAACTTACTGAGTTTTTCACGTGCAGCTGCCAACCGACTTCTTACGGTTCCTATTGGCACTCCTAATAATAAGGCGATTTCGTCATATTTATTAAAATGACTAAAATATCGGAGTATCAAACAAGAACTGAGCTCATCAGATAGGCGACTCATTAATTCATAAATGATTT
>JAZKGO010000046.1:0-1167 GCA_040385875.1 Bacteroidota bacterium | reverse complement strand
ATCAAACAAGAACTGAGCTCATCAGATAGGCGACTCATTAATTCATAAATGATTTGCTGGTTGAAACTCTGCTCAAAATTTTGATCGATGGAATCCTGAACTAAGGTGTCAATTTGTATCGCACTGTTCCGGTTCAACAAAGATTTTTCTTTTCTAAAAAGCATATAGCAATTATTGAAAAGCATTTTTCTAAGCCAAGGATAGACTACTGTTGGATCACGCAGAGAAGAAATATGTGTATAAGCCGAAATGAACGTATCCTGAACAGCATCTTGAGCTAGAGCAGTATTGCCACAAACTCTTAAAGCATGGGCATATAATCGAGGCCGATAATACTGAAATAGAGTGCCCAAAGAGAGGGTATCGCCTCTGATAGCAGATTGAGTAATCTCAATTAGGCTTGGCGAAGAATCAATTATTGTTTTCATTATGTAACCTATTTCAATATGGAATACAAAATAAAAGACAGTCGATTGTTTAAATTATTCTGATTATCAATCAGCTGATTGACAGCTAGTTATAAAACCTTTTCTTTTATCAAAAATAATCAAATCATTTTAAAAATAAATTTAAAGTATTATTAATGTTTGAGTATTCTCTTCTCGTTTTTCCAGTTTGATACCCTAATAATTCAACTTCAAGATTCTAGCCACAAAACCCAAGATTTTAATGGCTATATCCGGTGGGTTTTTCGCAATAATTTCGTTTCGGTAATTGTTCATTAATACGCCCATATACAACATCGATTTTAGGTTCATTGTAAAAGGCTTTTGCCTTTGATCGGTCACCTTGTCCAACACTTTACAAACATCCTCAAAATAGTGTTCCATTTCAAGAGCGGGTTGGTGGGTGTTAAATACCGTTACAATTTTATTTGTTGGATTTCTGAAAGTATGGCTTACTCCTATCGGAACGGATAGTTTGTCGCCTTTTCTTGCTTTGACCCACTTATCTCCAATAAAAAATTCCATCTCGCCCTCCAATATTTCATAGGTTTCAATGGCATGAGGATGAATGTGCACCAATGGGTCTTTCATGTTACAGCCGGGCAATAATTCCCAATGTAAGTCTAATGACTTTCCAATAGTATCAGCACTAGATTGTAAAACTGTAAATTTCATGCCTAAAGGAGACATGTCGAGGAGTTGATTTTTAGTAGCCATAGTT
>JAZKGO010000045.1:27771-29650 GCA_040385875.1 Bacteroidota bacterium | reverse complement strand
AGAAAGGGGCAAATCTGTGGGCTTGCTGCCCTTTTCATGGAGAAAAATCACCCTCTTTTTCTGTTTCTCCTTCAAAAGGAATTTATAAATGCTTTGGATGCGGTAAGGCCGGAGATGCTGTACGATTCATCATGGATATTGAGGGCATTGGTTACCCCGAAGCGCTGAAGCAATTGGCTAAAAAATACGGAATTGAGATAATAGAGGCAGAATATACTGATGAGCAGCAAGAAGCTCAAAATGAAAGAGAAAGCCTTTATTTAGTGCTCAATTTTGCAAAAAACTACTTCCAAAACTATCTTTTTGAATCGGAAGAAGGCCAAAATATAGGGCTCTCCTATTTCAAAGAAAGAGGTTTTAATGAAACCACAATTAAAAGTTTTGAATTGGGTTTTAGTCCAAAAATTTGGGATGGATTCACAAAAGCAGCTGTTGAGGTGGGCTATTCATTACCCATTTTAGAAAAAGCAGGCCTTACCATAATTAAAAGAGAAGACGATCCTGATTCAAAAGAAAAAGTATATGACCGCTTCCGTGAAAGGGTCATTTTTCCGATACACAATGTTGCAGGCAAAGTAATCGCTTTTGGTGGGCGAATTCTAAAATCAGATAAAAATCAACCCAAATACGTAAACTCTCCTGAGACAGAAGTCTACCATAAATCGAATGTGCTATACGGCATCTATCAGGCGAAAAATGCCATTAGAACGGCTGATATGGCTTATTTATGTGAGGGCTATACTGACGTGGTTTCGCTTCATCAGGCAGGTATTCACAATGTGGTGGCCTCCTCAGGTACTTCGCTTACCATTGAACAAATAAAACTGATTGGTCGGTTCTCCAATAATATTACAGTACTTTATGACGGTGATTCGGCTGGTATTAAAGCCTCTCTTCGTGGCATGGACATGATTTTGGAAGAAGGGCTTAATGTTAAACTAGCTGTTTTCCCAGAAGGGGAAGATCCTGATAGTTATGTACAAAAGATTGGTTCTGAGGCATTTGTTGCATTTCTAAAAGATCATTCTAGTGATTTTATCTCGTTCAAAGCCGAGCTTTCGATTAAAGAAGCAGGGGATGATCCAGTAAAAAAAGCAGGGGTAATTAGAGAAATGGTGGAAAGTATTTCGAAAATACCTGATAGCATTACCAGAAGTGTTTTTATCCAGAAAACCGCCCAAATGATGGGCATTTCTGAAGATATTTTGATTACAGAATCGAATAAATACCAGATTCAAAAACAAAAAAACAAAGAGAAGGAATTCAAAAAATCATCTGATAAACCTTTAGAAAACCCTGACTTTCAAGGACTTGATTCATTTGATGAAAACTCGATAATCGAACTTGAAAAAACTCCTGAAAGCACCAAGTTTGAAAATATCTATTACCAAGAAAAAGAGTGTATTAGGCTTTTATTAAACCATGGTAACCTGATACCCGATAAAGAACAAGCTCCAGAATATACACTCACCAATTATATTTTAGATGAAATTGGCGACTTGAGTTTTGAAACACCAATATTCCATTCAATTTTGACAGAAATTCGTGCTTTATTTACTCAAAATAATTTGGTTCAAGCACATCATTTTCATAATTCGCCAAATGAAGAAGTAAGAAACGAGGTAATTTCTCTCGCATTTGAAAAATACACGCTCTCTGAAAATTGGAATAAGATGCATGAAATTATTGTACCCACCGAAACTGATAAGCTTTCTGAATTGGCTTTTACCAATATTCTGAGATTGAAAAAATCGCATAATCAAAAGAATATGAAAGAATTTAAGCATAAGCTTTCGATAGAAAAGGATCCAATTGAGCAAGAAAAATTGTTGAACTACTTTATGACTGCCAAAGAAATTGAAAAGGAATTATCCAAATT
>JAZKGO010000045.1:0-27671 GCA_040385875.1 Bacteroidota bacterium | reverse complement strand
TATACATGAAACCTATCCAAAATCTATTAAATGAATATGGCGAAAGCCATCAAAACAAGACCAATAAACTAGTTCATTGGATTTGCGTTCCGCTCATATTTTTTTCTTTAGTAGGCCTTCTTTATTCGATAAAAATACCTTATCTCGTTCTACCAGACATTCAACTCAATGTGGCTCATATAGTAGTATTAGGATCTTTGATTTATTATTTCAAGCTTTCAAAATCATTGGCCATAGGTTTGCTGATATTCACCATTACTTGCCTTTGGATATGCTATATCATTGAAGAAGAGGGTATTAGTTTATGGCTAGTTTGCCTAATTATTTTTGTATTAGCCTGGATTGGTCAGTTTTGGGGTCACAAAATTGAAGGTAAAAAACCTTCTTTTTTCAAAGATTTACAATTTTTATTGATTGGCCCCGCTTGGTTGATGAGCTTTATTTATCAAAAATTAGATATTGAATTGTAAACTAGATTTTAGGAAAAAAGTCATTCAATACATTCTAATGCTTTTTCTTTTCGATACTAGAATGAACTGGCAAATAGGCTGGCAATGCCGCAGAACCATACCAGGGGTAAAGCTCCACTTCAAAAATACCAACTTTGATAGTGGGATCTGACTGCAATAATTGTTTGGCTTCCTCAATCGTTTTTACATTCAAAATAAAAAGCCCACTGTATTCTTTATCATTTTTCATAAATGGACCCGCAATGGTCAATTTGCCCAAAGAGGCTAATCTTCCAATGTTTTCCATATGACCTTTGAAATATTCATTCAATTTATTTTTGTCAGGCTCTTTGTACGCACCTTTTTTTAATATTACAAAAACATAAGATTTCATTCCATATTCATCCGCTCCAAGTGAATCAGCCAATACCTTATTGTAATTCGGGTTAACATCCTGAGACCATCCAAGATGGATTGTGCTAAAAATTACAGCTAAAAGAAGAATTGAATTTTTCATAGTATTTTTTTTAGGATAATGAAAATAAATTTAGCCATTCATCTCAGAGAAATCATCCATATTTACCGATTTGAAATGCTTATAGGCCAATAAAACAATGGCTAATACCACCACTGCTTCAGCAGCCGCTACCACCAATACGAATAAACTCATTGATTGCCCTTGTAAGCCTGGATCGTTTCGACTAAAGGCTATTAAGTTGATATTCACTGCATTAAGCATGAGTTCAATACCCATCAAAATTACAATAATATGTCGCTTCACAATTACTATGGCAATCCCAATGGAAAACAATATGGCACTTAAAACTAAAAAATAGGATAAAGGTATTTCCATTTTATTTCTGAATTTTTTCTTCAAAAAGTGTCGATTTAGCAATAAAACCAGCCCCGATTAAAGCCCCAATTAATAATATACCTACAGCCTCCAGCGGGATAGAATTTTCAACAATCAAATTCATTCCCAAGCCTTGAATCGTAGATTTGGGTGCTTCAAAAAAATCAAAATGTTGGCCTTCCAAACGTGCAAATGGTATTTTATCAAATACAAAAAACAAACTAGCGGATAAAATAATGGCTATCAAACCACCCAATAACCTATTATAACTACTAGTTTGAATTGTATTTACTTGGTTTATTTTTGATTTCTCAGATTGATTTGTCAACAGTACACCGAATACCAAAAGCACTAAAATACCACCAATATAAATCATAATTTGACTTACCGCCAAAAAATCAGCGTTGGCCATTACAAATATGGCAGAAACACCCATAAATGTAAAAAATAGCATAAAAGCAGCGTAAACCACACTTTTGCTAAAAAGTACAAACAATGCTGAGCCAATGATTAAAATTGAAAATAAAATAAATAGGTACTTTAATTCCATTATTCTTCTTTTGGTTTTCTAACAGCTGGCCTAAATACAGGTTTCGGCCTTGGTTGATTTTCCGCAATTGGTGCTTCATTTGGTAATTCAGCCTCTCCAATTGGCTCTTGAGGTACTGGCTTTTTAAAAACAGGCCGAAAAACTGGCTTTGGCTTGGCTGTTGGCTCTTCTGTTGATAATTCTTTAGGAATCTCCGCTTCTACCACAGGCTCTTGAGTGGTTGGCTTTTTAAAAACAGGCCTAAAAACTGGCTTTGGCTTGGCTGTTGGCTCTTCTGTTGATAATTCTTTAGGAATTTCAGCTTCTACCACTGGCTCTTGAGGCGTTGGTTTTTTAAAAACCGGTCTAAAGACTGGTTTCGGTTTAGGTGCAGCTTCTTCGGCTTTTTCAATAATTTCTTCCTCCTTTTCCTCAGCCTTTTCCTCTACTTTTATTTCAGTTTTTTTGAAAACAGGTCTAAAAGCAGGTTTTGGCGTCTCCTCATTTTCATTAACTTTAGAATCAGCTTTTGTTTCAGTCTCTTCAGTTTTAATTTCTGGTTTCTTAAAAGCTGGCCTGAATACTGGTTTTGCAGTAACGATTGGCTCGATTTCAGATTGAGTAGGTATAGATTTTATAGCTTTGGCAGCTTCCTTTTCCAATACAAATTGTTCGTAATTTTTCTTCTTTTCCTCCGCCTGTTCTGGTGAAAGATTGGCATAATGATAATTGAAATCTTTTACATCAAATTCTGAAAAATCATAGGCTTTCGACATGGTAAGGCATTCTGTTGGGCATACCGTTGTGCATAGGCCACAGAAGCAACATTTAGCCATATCAATATCAAATTTGGCCGCATACAATCTAATTGGAGAGCCATCAGAGGCATTGCCAATCAATTCAGATGACTTAATTGGCTCAATATCAATACAATCTACGGGACAAACTTTTGCACATTTATCGCAAACAATACAATCATCCATTTCATTGTTAAGCCGGTACCGACCATGGTCAGGCACTGCAATTACTTCATTAGGGTATTGCAAGGTTACGGTTCCGTTTTTTTCGGAAAAATAATTCGGATCATTCACATTAACCAAAGCCATTTTTCTACGGGCATTTTTGAAATGCCTCATCGAAAGCCTTAAACCTTTGATGGAGGTTTTGATTCCTTCTTTGATATTGCCAAAATAAGAGTTATGGGTACCTTTATGCATTGAAATCTATTAATTGCAAATAAAATTGAAATTAACTATTTTGAAAATAAAAATGAGCCATGCCTGTATCCATTTAAGCGAAAACATGAAATATTGGTTCAATTACCTGTTTTATCTATCTACTATTTTGATTTTTCCGAAATTTGAAAACCAAACAAACCAATCTCAATAAATTAAAGGGAATTTTTCAGGATTACTTTCTGACATCATCGCATAAACCGCATCAAAAATGGTATCCGAATTGGGTTTTGAAAAATAATCGCCATCAGTAGTATAAGCCGGCCTATGTGCCTGCGACGAAATACAAACGGGTTTGGAATCAAGATATTGCCATCCATTTTGATCCTCCAAAACATGTTGCATCATATAACTGGAGGCACCACCGGGCATGTCTTCATCGGCAAAAATCACCCGATTGGTCTTTTTAATAGACTGTACAATTTGGTGGTTAGTATCAAATGGCAAAAGCGTTTGCACATCAATCACTTCAACATAAATATCAAAGCTTTCTAACATTTTGGCGGCTTCCATTACAATTCTACACATTGACCCATACGTTACTATGGTAATATCATTGCCAGCATTGATAATTTCGGGTATTCCTAAAGGTACTTTAATCTCTTCCAAATTATTAGGCATCAACTCCTTAAGCCGGTACCCATTGAGGCATTCAATTACCAGAGCGGGGTCATCGCCATTGAGCAAGGTATGGTACATTCCAGCAGCTTGAACCATATTTCTCGGCACACAAATATGCATACCCCTCAAACCATGAATCAATACTGCCATGGGAGAGCCAGAATGCCAGATGCCTTCCAACCGATGGCCACGAGTACGCACGATAAGCGGAGCCTTCTGCCCTCCTACTGTTCTGTAATACAAGCAGGCCAAATCATCAGAAAGGGTGGCAAACGGATAAAAAATATAATCTAAATATTGAATTTCAACTATTGGCCTCAAGCCACGCATAGCGGCTCCAATGCCTTGGCCTATAATAGTCATCTCCCTGATTCCAGTATCGGTCACTCTCAAGTCACCGAATTTTTCCTGAAGGCCTGCCAAGCATTGATTGACATCTCCAATTTGGCCCACATCCTCCCCTAAAATAAAAACAGCTGGGTCAGTTTCAAGAAAATGGTCAAAGGCTTTTTTCAATACTTCACGACCGTCCATCAATGGTGAATCATCGCTGTAAATGGGTAGAATGCCCTTCTCTAGCAAAGGTGATAGGTTTGAAATACTGTATTGATGTGAACTAAATCTATTTTTATTATTAGCTTCAGATCTTTTTATCCACCCTTTCAGCGCATTTTGAATGGGGTTATTGAGTTTTGGCAACAGCCTGAGTGTCTTCTTAATGGCAGTTACTGAATCTTTATGAATAGGATTTACTGTTTTGAGTAATTCCTCCCTAATCTTATTTATTTCTATCGAATCACCCACCAAAACAGCCTGTCTGATAAGTTCTAATGCACCATTCAATTCGTATTTAATCGAATTTTGGTAGCTTTGCCAAGCATCTTTTTGGTATTTTCTGGCATTTTGAACTGCCTCTTGGTCAACCTGTTCTAATACCTTTTCTTCGATGATCCCATTTTCCAAAATCCAATTTCTGAATATCCGGTTGCAATCATATTCCAACTCAAATGAAAGTCGCTCTTTGCTTTTATATCGCTCATGCGAGCCTGAGGCAGAATGCCCTTGCTGCTGTGTGAGTTCTGTTACGTGAATTAGGCTTGGAATATGATATTTCCTAGCTAACAAGGCTGCCTTTTGATAGGTTTCAATCAATTGTGGATAATCCCAACCACATACTGTAAAAATCTCAAGCCCCTTACCGTCTTCATTTCTTTGAAAACCCGCCAATACTTTTGAGATACTTGATTTGGTTGTTTGGTACTCAGATGAAACTGAAATGCCGTAACCATCGTCCCAAACAGACATGACCAAAGGTATTTGCAAAACACCTGCTGCATTGATACATTCCAAAAACATTCCTTCGGAAGTAGAGGCATCTCCGATAGTCGAAAAACAAACCTCATTCCCATTTTTGGAAAAATTAGAAAGCTCTACCAAAAATGGATTTTCTCTGAAAAGTTTAGAAGCATAAGCCAGGCCAATGGCACGTGGCATTTGGCCTGCGGTAGAGGAAACACCCGCAGCTGAATTATATAATTTTGTTTGGTCTACCCAATGTCCATTATCATCAAGCCAACGAGTGGCATGATGGTTATTCATGGTTCGCCCACCTGAATGTGGCTCAAAAGCGGTATCAGGATGCCCATAAAGTTGTGCAAAATACTGCGGCCAAGTGAGGTCACCCACTGCGGCTACCAAGGTCTGGTCCCTATAATAACCTGATATAAAATCACCAGGCTGCATGGCTGAAGCAAGTGCGATATTAGCCAATTCCTTACCATCACCATAAATACCAAATTTAGCTCTTCCTGAAAATACCTCTTTTCTGACCAGCATACTACATTCACGGCTAATCAAGGCTAGCTCATAATCATGCAAAATTTTTTCTGCATTTTCAGTAAAAGAAGCTTTTATTGCGGGATTTTCGAGCACTTCAAACGGTATCGTGATTTTCTATACAAATTTAGTCTTTTTGAAGTGTTTTGCAAAATTGAAGAATAGGAGCATCAATTAATTTTCCTGGGAATCATGAAAATTTCTTTTTGGCGACCATCAATGTATCTAAATACTCCTTTTTCATCAAAAAAACCGTCTTCTTCCAACATAATTCTTATCGTTTTTTTCCATTCCGATATTTCAACTGCTGCATTCAGTTCTATCGAATAGGCAGTGTTGGGATTGAGAGGATAGTCGCCGCTTCCAATGGTTTTGCCCTGATTATCCCACATGCCAATGGTCGGCCCTGCCGCATGGCCATGATTACCAATTGGGTGAGTATAAATTGTACCATTAATGTTTTCTTTTTTTGATTGAGCCAAAGCTGAAGCCAATATTTCATTACCTGTTTTACCTTCTTTGAAGTTTTCCGTCAAGCATTCCTGAAACCTGTTGCCTTTTTGAAAGGCATTTTTCAAATATTCAGGAACCTCGGTCTCACCAGGCTTCAAAATATAAGCATGCTGTTGCTGGTCCGTATTGAGTCGCAAATAAGTGATTCCAAAATCACAATGCAACAAGTCTCCGGGCATAACAACCTGCTTTTCTGTGGTCTTAGAGAAGGTTTTTAGATGGTCAAAGTTTTTACCATTATCATTTCGCTGAATATCCACCGTTGGATGAAACCAAGTTTCAAGCCCAAGATCTGTGACTCTTTGACGCATCCACCATACAATGTCATCGGTAGTAGTTACGCCAGGCTGAATCACTTGGTCGGAAAAGGCCTCAGCAATAATTTCATGCGATATTCTACAAATCTGCTGATAGAGAATCATCTCACTTTTGGTACGTGTTTCAAGCCAACTCACTGCCAAATCTGCTGCTGATACGATTTTATTGTGGTATTCGGCTGGTAATTTTTCCAAAAACTCTTGATGTTCGCTAAAAGTAAGTCCATCGGCATGTGCATAATACTTCGAAAAGTTCAAACCTATTTTCTTTGGATTTCGATCTTTTATGATTCTTATTACTGCATCCCATTGATTTGGATTCACATTAATATCCCATTCTCCTTTCAGCAAATTACCTACATCGTACCGGGCAATTGCCAAGCGCTCCACTTCGTTATTCACTTCCTTTTTGGTAAAAACAAGTATGGTACGCCTACGTGCCGAAAGCCAAACAGCTGGCAACATCGTTTTCATAACAGGGTCTTCGTTATATTCTCTTCCAATAATCACCCACATATCAATATTTGCTTTTTGCATGAGTTCTGGCAACAGATTAACCATTCTGTCTTCTAAGATATTATCAATTACGGCTGCTCTTTCCCTTTCTGGGAGTATCTTTTGTGATAATACTGGAATCGAAAAAAGAAAAAAGTAGAGAAATAGTGTTTTCATAAATTAAAGTATATTACAATTGATTACATTGTTAATGTTTTGTTAAAAACTAAATAACATTTTTATTGAAATGAAAAAGAATCTATTTTTGTTTCGAAATAATATTTAAATTAACACAAAAACTAATTAACAATGAAAAAAACAATCTCATTATTCGTCGCCATTTTAGCATTTTCATTCGCAGCTGCTGCACAAGGTGTTATCACATTCAAAAAAGTTACTCATGACTTTGGAAAAGTAAAAGAAGGCGAGAAGGCTGTTTATACTTATGAGTTTACTAATACTGGTGATGCTCCTATTGTAATTTCAAACGCACAACCTTCATGTGGTTGCACTACTCCATCATGGACTAAAACAGCTGTGCTTCCTGGCAAAACAGGTTCTGTTACGGCTTCATTTGATAGCTCAGGTAAGCCTGGTGCATTCAATAAAAATGTTACTGTAACTAGTAACGCAACTGTAGGATCTATCTCTCTTAGCTTCAAAGGTGAAGTTTTACCAAAAGCTGCGGCACCAAAAGCGCAATAAATTAATCTAAATATTTTTGGGAAGGCCACTTAGGAAACTAGGTGGCCTTTTTTGATTCAAGAAAAATGAAAATTGCAATTTTCAAAGAAAACATCATAATAAAATGAACATTATTTATTATTTTTCAAAGAAATCATTTTCAAATTGATATATGAAATAAAATTTGCAAAATTTTGTATTGTTAATTCAATAAAAACAACACATTAATCAAATTAAAATGGATTTAGAATCATTAACTAGTTTATTCCCAAAGGCTTCCAGTGTACCTGAGGAATATAGCTTATCCTCGCCAATTGAGCAAAAAGAATATTTGTCAAATGGAAAAATGCATCAATGGAATGGCAAAACGCAGGATGTTTGGTCGCCAGTGTATTTGCAAACGGAAAATGGTCTGGAACAAAAACGAATAGGCTCATATCCAATCATTGAAGCTTCTGATGCAATGGAAATACTCGAAGCGGCAGTGAATGCCTATAGAAATGGGAAAGGTGCGTGGCCGTCAATGTCTGTTGCAAAAAGGATAGAATGTGTTGAAAAGTTTACTAATCGTATGATTGGCAAACGGAGTGAGGTAGTGAAATTATTGATGTGGGAAATTGGTAAATCCTTGGCTGATTCACAAAAAGAATTTGATCGTACTGTTCAATATATTTATGATACTATCGCCGCCTTAAAAGACATTGATCGTGATTCATCAAAATTTGCAATTGAAGAAGGAATCATAGGACAAATCAGACGCTCCCCATTGGGAGTTGTGCTTTGTATGGGGCCATTTAATTACCCTTTAAATGAAACTTTTACTACTTTGATTCCCGCATTGATTATGGGAAACGTAATTCTTTTTAAGCCACCAAAACATGGTACTTTATTACATTACCCACTTTTAGAGGCATTCAAGGATTCATTTCCAGCAGGCGTAGTGAATACTATTTACGGTAGAGGCCACGATGTAATCCCTAGTTTGATGCAATCTGGGAAAATAGATGTATTGACCTTGATTGGTTCCTCAAAAGTGGCCGACAAACTCAAAAAAATGCACCCTAAAGTAAATAGATTAAGGGCAATATTAGGATTAGATGCAAAAAATGCGGCCATTGTAACAGAAAGTGCTGATGTTGAATTGGCCGTAAAGGAATGTATGTTAGGCTCATTGTCATTTAATGGACAACGTTGTACCGCATTAAAAATAATGTTTGTGCATGAAAATATTGTGGACAAATTCAATGAGCGAATGGTGGAAGAAATAGAGAAACTCCAATTAGGTATGATGTGGGAAAAAGGGGTCAATATTACCCCATTACCTGAGCCAAATAAACCTGCTTATTTGCATGAATTAATTGAAGATGCTAAAAACCACGGTGCGAATGTAATGAACAAAAATGGTGGATTGTCGGTAAAATCAATGGTATTCCCAGCGCTATTATATCCAGTAAATAATCAAATGAAAATTTGGCATGAGGAGCAATTTGGGCCCGTTGTCCCAATTGTCCCATTCAATAATATAGAGGTACCCATCAGCTACTTGATTGATTCATCGCATGGACAACAGGTTTCAATATTTGGAAGAGAAATTTCTCAAATTACTGAATTGATGGATGTGGCGGTAAACCAAGTTTCTCGTGTAAACATCAACGCACAATGCCAGAGAGGGCCAGATACATTTCCATTCACAGGCCGTAAAGACTCCGCAGAAGGGACCCTTTCAGTAACAGCAGCATTACGGTCATTTTCGATTAGAACAGTGGTAGCCACAAAAGATACGATTGAAAACAAGGCAATCGTAAATCAAATTGTTGAAAACCATGATTCTAATTTTCTTTCAACCAGATATATTTTGTAATATCCCGAAATAAATATTTGACAAAAAAATAGCTCCAAATCATTTTTTGGAGCTATTTTAATATAATTTGAATCTAGTTTTAATTTAAGAAGCTTTTCTTGCGACTGTATATAAAATAAACTACCAATCCTACAACCATCCAGCCTACTGCTAATTTCTGAGCAAGGCCATCCAACAACATTATGAGGCCAAAGTTGGTAAATATTCCCAATGGTGCTATAATATTTAACATGGGGGTTTTAAAAGGGCGATCTCTCTCAGGCTCACGAAAACGCAACAATAAAACTGCCAAGCAGACCATCGCAAAGGCAAACAATGTTCCAAAGCTCGTCATATCACTTAACACACCTATGGGTGTGAATGAGGCCACTATTGACACTAGGAGACCCACCAATAAGGTGCTTTTCCAAGGAGTTTGAAATTTTGGATGAATTTCCTTAAAGAATTTTGGTAGTAAACCATCCTTTGACATTCCTAAAAACACACGAGTTTGGCCCAACATCATCACCAACATTACTGATACTAGGCCAACTGTTGCGGCGGCTGTAATAATGAAAACTGCCCAAGGCTGACCAACTTTATCAAATGCATAAGCAACAGGAGCCTTCAATGCATCCCCAGTAATATCTTTATAATTAATCATGCCTGTCAACACCATGGCTACTGCAATATAAAGAACAGTACAGATTAAAAGAGAAGCAATAATTGCAAATGGTACATCCTTTTTAGGATTGATCGCCTCCCCCGCTGAGGTAGAAACCACATCGAAGCCTATATAAGCAAAGAAAATAGCGGCGGCTCCACTGAAAATACCCTTTATACCATACGCTTCTTTCATTTCGCCACCGGCATGCTCAACCAATTCTACTTCTGGAATAAATGGCACCCAGTTATCCGAATTAATAAAAAATACCCCTACTATAATTACAAAAAGTACTGCGGAAGTTTTTAAAATTACGATTAGATTGTTGGTATTGGCTGCCTCCTTAATCCCTTTTACTAAAATCCAAGTTACCACCCAGGTAATGATAAATGCTGGCAAATTAAATGCAAAACCTACTGACTCAACATTATTGTCTTTAGCAAAATTGGCGGCTGTAAAAGGGTCATTTCGCAGCCAATAGGGTATTTCAATACCAAAGAGGTGCAAAAGCTTATTAAAATACCCCGACCAGGACACGGCCACCGTCATGGCACCCATCGCATATTCGAGTATCAATCCCCAGCCAATAATCCAGGCAAAAAGCTCACCAATGGTACCGTATGCATAAGCATAGGCTGAGCCCTCAACGGGAATCATACTGGCAAACTCGGAATAGCAAAGCGCTGCAAAAACACAACCAATCCCTGCTACTATAAACGAAAGTGCTAATGCTGGCCCGGCATGGTAGTGAGCAGCTGTACCTGTAAGTACAAATATCCCTCCTCCAATAATGCCACCGATACCAATGGCAGTTAGGCTCCATTTGCCCAATACCCGTTTCAGTTGGCTATTTTTTATGTCGGACTCAAAAGCGCTCATAGGCTTTTTCCGCCAAATACTATTGCTCATAAATTAGTGTTTTAGAATGTTAAATAAATGAAAGATTTACAGAATTTTATTTGGTTTTCTACGAAAAATTCAATTGATTAATATGAATATCCACTAAAAACAAAATTTTAATACAAAGTACAAACTGATTTTCAAATAAAAAAGCACTTTTCGTAACAAATTAGGAATAACAATTCAAATCAAAAAAGTAAAAAGTAAATACAGCTATCCTAATATTTAGAAATTCATAAAAAGTAAAATAAATTGGGGACATTTCGCAAAAAATGCAAAAGCCCCCAATTACCTTTTTTATTCACAAAAAAATTATCCGAAAAATTAACAAATCCTAAACTTACTATTTCTTTTTGCCTGATTTAGTTGCGGAAGACTCTACAGCTGCTACAACAGCTACATCTTTCTTTTTAATAAAATCAACTACAATCGGAGCCGCCACAAAAATAGAAGAATAAGTACCGATCAAACAACCCACAAACATGGCGAATGAAAAACCTCTCAATACATCACCACCGAAAATTAATAGTACAGATACCACCAAAAACACTGTAGTAGCAGTCATTATTGTACGACTCATCGTTTGGTTGATTGATCTATTGATAGTTTCAATCATTAATGGTCTATTGCTTAGGTCGGGGTTTGGTCCCAAATACTCACGAATACGGTCAAAAACAACCACTGTATCATTAATAGAATAACCAATTACTGTCAAAACCGCTGCAATAAATACTTGATCTACTTCAAGTGCCCATCCAAATACTCTACAAATTCCTACCATACCTAAAACAATTAAGGCATCATGTAGCAAGGCTATTACACCACCTAATGAATATTGCCATTTGCGGAAACGCAACCAAACGTAAAGGAAAATTGCTACTAATGAATAGAAAATTGATACAAATGAAGTTCGTAAAATATCATCGGCAATAGTAGCACCTACTTTAGATTCTGAAATGATTCTTGGCGCTTTCGCTGAAAAATTTGACAAGCCAGCAGAAAGGGCATCTTTCACTACAGTTGAAGCCTCAATAGACTCGTCTTCAACTAAATAGGAAGTGGTAATTTTTAGTTTATCGTCAGTATCAAATGTTTTTACTTCCAACGAATTGTTTTTGAAATTACTCGACAACACTTCTCTCACACTGGCTGATTCAACTGGAGAATTAAATTGTACCACATAGCTACGTCCACCTTTAAAATCTACTCCTAAATTGAAACCTCCTTTTGCAAAAATGGCAATGAAACCCAGCGCAATCAAAGTCCAAGAAATCCAATAAGAGTATTTACGCTTTCCAATATAATCAAAATTAAGATTGGCAAATAGACCTTTCGATATGAATGTTTCAAAAGTCATTTTCTTTTCGTTACCAGCGGCAATTACCCTTTTGGCCAACCATTCCATGATTACATGGGAGATAAAAACAGAGGTGAAAACCGAAGTGATCAAACCGATACAAAGGGTTACCCCAAAGCCCTTTACTGATCCCGAACTAAATATGATAAGAATCACTCCAATTAAAATAGTAGTGACGTTTCCATCAATAATGGCTGAAAGCGCTTTTTCATAGCCTAGATTAATGGCATCCAATAATCCTTTACCAGCTTTAATTTCCTCCTTAATCCGTTCATTGATCAATACGTTGGCATCGACCGCCATCCCTAAAGTAAGCACAATACCCGCAATACCCGGTAAGGTAAGAACAGCAGTAATTTGCACCAAAACTCCAATGATAAAGAACACGTTGAAAAGTAAAGCTACGTTTGCTACCCAACCAGGATTGCCATAATATAAAATCATAAATAATATCACCAATCCCAAGCCTAATAGCATTGACATATACCCTTGATTGATGGCTTCCTTACCCAAAGATGGACCAACATAGGCTTCTTCCACAATTCTAGTAGGAGCAGGCAACTTACCCGCTTTTAATACATTGGCTAAATCTTGGCCTTCCTCAACTGTAAAATTCCCTGAAATATTTGATCGCCCGTTTGGTATTTCACCATTTACTACTGGAGCCGAATAAACGTTATTATCCAACAAAATAGCGATTCTTTTACCAATATTGGCCGCAGTAATATTTTTCCATTTTCTGGCACCTTCAGGATTCATCGTCATGGTTACCTCAACCTGACGCAAATCATCAAAATCTTGTCTAGCATCACTCATTACATCCCCATCCAAAGCGGCTCTACCCCCTGGAAGTCTTTTTACAGCATACATTTCCACAAAATCTTTATTGCCTTTTGCTTCCGCTTTTGCTTTTACATCATAGACAAAAGAAAGATCATTAGGAAACATTGTTTTCACTTCAGGTCTTCTGAAAAGCTCATTAACTTTGGCAGTATCTTTTACATATACTCCTAAATCGCCATTCCCGATTGGGAAAAACAATTTGGCTAATCCTACTTGAGAGGTTGAATCGGCCTGCACAGAATCAGCACTAGATTTACCTTTACCTGCTAATGCTGACTCCAAGCTATTCGCTCCTTTTGATGTATCAGCTTTTGCCTCAGTACCCACTTTTTTACTTGCTATTTTCTCCTCTAAATCTTTAGTAGTCAAATAAGCTCCCAATTGATCCAATCCAGCAGAATAAGTCTGAATTTCATATACTTCACAAAACTCCAATTTTGCCGCACCAGTCAATAATTTTTTTACACGTTCTGGATTATCAATACCTGGCAACTCCACTTGGATACGGCCAGAGCCCGGTATTCTTTGTATTACAGGATTGGCCACTCCAAACTTATCAACTCTCGACATAATAATTTTATAAGATCTGTCAATTGCTTCCTCTACTTCAGTATCAATCATTCTTTTTACCTCAGCGTCCGATGATTGGTAGTTAATTTTGCCTCTATTGGTGCTATTGGCAAATATGGTAGCCAAGCTTTTCCCGCCTAGTTTAGCATACTCATTATAAAACAATTGGTTGATGCTAACATTTGAAGTAGCCTGTGCTGCTTGTGCATTAGCCAATGCCTGACGAAACTTTGGATCGGTAGTATTTCCAGACAAGGATTTAATTACTTCCGTTGGCGACACTTCCAATATAACATGAAGCCCTCCTTGAAGGTCAAGTCCTTTTTGCAATTGGCGTCTAAAAACCTCCTCAGTGGTTGAGCCTAGAAACACATTTTCTTTCCACAATGAATCGATATAAGCTTGGCGTTTAGCGGGCACTAGTTTGCCATTAACGGTTCCAAATTTTGTTGCTTCGTCATTGATGCTGTTTGCTTTCCAAGTGTAAGTCAAAAAGAAAATACAAAGTATTGAGATGACTATCGTAAGCCATATAGTTATATTTTTATTTTTCATGAATTTGATTGTTTTTTTAAGGCACGACCCAAAAAATCTTTCGGGTTGCCCTAATTTCAGTTAATTTATTAATGATCTCGTCGCTTCGAGGTACCGATTTTGTTTTGAAATCAATATGATTTCATGCGTTTTTAATTTTTACTTCAATTGATTGATTTAAAGGCAATTATGAACTTTTTTCTAAAAAATTCACAATCCAATTGATTTGGATCTAAATTGTTGCTTTAAATAATGAGGATTTTAGGGGAAATCAGGGTGCGTTGGGTCCAGCAAGGTGTTCAAATAAAATTTCTAAATGAAGTTCTCTGTTAAATATATTGAGATAATTGGAGAAAGTCTCGAGTTTAACAAACTTAAAATCAGAAATTAAAAATGTGACAGAGTCATAATCATAGCTCTTAATCAATTGACTAAATACTGCCTCAATTGTAGCTTTATTGAAATAGTGCTGATGATCAGCCTCAGATTTTTCTGAGTTTTTGGATGCTTTAGTTGTTTGATAAGCGGTTGTTTCTTTCGCCGAAACAAACCCCGAAGTGGTTGATACCAGCAGTATCAAAACTGCCAGAAATGCAATAAAAGAGGACGATATTTTGCTTATTTTTTTCAAAACGAGTGCAAATATACAATTTAATCACAAAACAGTTCAATAAATATTTCAATTAATTTCAGTTTATTGTTCATGGTTTGTTAATACAATGACCTTCAAATATTTAATCGCTGTGCTATGATTATTTTCATCCAATTTACTTGTAATTTGATCAAAAAATAAATTATGGAGAAAGCAAAACCAGTTTCCTACTCTAAAACTGTAATTACTGAACTAATGATACCCTCTTATGCTAACTTTGGTGGTAAGATTCATGGTGGGATTGTACTTTCCTTGATGGATAAGGTAGCCTATGTATGTGCCGCCAAACATGCTGGCACCTATTGTGTAACTGTTTCTATTGATGGTGTCAATTTCATCCACCCGATTGAAGTGGGGGATTTGGTTTCGCTACATTCATCCGTAAACTATGTGGGTAATTCTTCTTTAGTAGTAGGAATAAGAGTTATTTCTGAAAATATTGCAACTGGTCAAAAAGTACATACTAATACCTCCTATTTTACAATGGTGGCCAAAGGGATTGATGGCCTACCGACCAAAATACCTGAATTAATTTTAGAGAATGAAGAAGATATCCGACGATTTATGGAAGCAATGAAAAGAAAAGAACTAAAAAATATGTTTAAAGATGAATTTGACAATGAGATAAACAGATTAAAAATAAATGAGAACTTAGGTCTTTTGGCCAATGAAAGATGTCAAATTAAATTGGAGACTAATGTTTAGGATCAGATTTAGACACCCTTGCCTTTAAAAATATTTGTAAAATAGCCTATAAAACAATCTAAATAATAAAACTAATAGTTGTAATTTTGACTTTAATTTACTCTAATTATTTATGTACAGATATCTCCTAGTTATCAATCTATTTTTATTGAGTGGTTCAATATTCGGACAAGAAATGTTGAGTCAGGAAGAAGCCGTTTCCATTGCATTGGAAAATAATTATTCAATAAAAATCAGCAAAACCCAAATAAAGATTGCTGAATCAAACAATACGAAAGGCAATGCTGGAATGCTGCCTACCATTACAGCCACTGGAGCAAAAAATTATAACGTAAATAACACACAATTAAAGTTTTTTGATGATAAGCTTCCAATCATAGATAGACGTGGGGTACAAAATAATACAGGAAATGTGGGTGTTGGATTAGTTTGGACAGTATTTGATGGAATGGGGATGTTTATCGCCCGAGATCAATTGGGGAAATTAAGATTAATGGCAGAAAATAATGCTAAAGTGGTGATAACCAATACCGTGGCTCAGGTACTTACTGCTTATTATGATGTGGTAAGAGGCGAAAAAAGAGTGAAAAACTTAAAGAAAGGCTTAGAAATTTCAAGTGATAGGTTAAAACTCTCGAAAGATCGATATGAAGTGGGCCAAGGTTCAAAAGTGGATTTTCTCTCTTCACAAGTTGATTACAACCAAGATAAATCAGATTTGATTGCTGCCGAACAAGCCCTGAACAATACAAAAATGGCTTTAAATACATTTTTAGTAAGATTGCCCAATATTCCTTTTGTCACTATTGATTCAATCAAAATTGATAAATTTTTGGAGATTGATAAAGTTCAATCAGCGGCAACCTCCTCCAATCCAAATCTATTGCAAGCCAAACTAAACAATACCATGGCTGAACTTGACATAAAAGCTCAAAAAGCAGCGCAATTGCCAGTAGTTGATTTTGTGTCTGGCTATACCTATAGCACCAACAATAACGGTGCGGGGGCGCCCCAGGGCACTAAACAAAGTCAGTTTTTAGCCCTTAATTATGGCTTACGTGCCTCATTCAATATTTTTGATGGTCATAATCTAAAGCGAAGAATCGAAAATGCGAAGTTGAATGCTGAAATTAATCAAATACAAGAAAAGGATTTGATCATACAACTGAATTTGATGATTGAGCGTAGCTTTCAGAATTATAGAAATTCATTAGAACTCATCAAATTAGAAAATGAAAATTATAAAATTGCCTATTTGAATACAGAAATTGCATTTGAAAGATATCGTGTGGGCAATTCAACTGCTTACGAGTTGAGAGAAGTCCAACGTAATGCTGTGGCTGCTGAAACCAGACTCATTGAAGCTGAATACAATGCTAAAATAAATGAAATTGAGTTGAATAGATTAAGTGGGAAGTATATAAACTAAATGGAATTTACTTAAAAAGGATAATCTATTCTGTAAAATAATATCAATTGCAAAAAGTCTTCAAAACAATATTTTGAAGACTTTTTTTATAATTCACGAATCTAAACTTAATATTTTGCAAAAAAATCAATAAAAAATAATTTTAATTATACAGACAATCAAGCCTTTATCTTCAAAAAATCAATTATTCGCTCAGCGTTGAAGGCAGTATCTATAGAAGGTAGATAAATTTCTTTGGACTCTTTGAGCAATTTCTGTGCATATTGATCATTGAAAAAATACAAGCCATCGCTCACCACATATTTTAAAATAAAGAAGCGATATACCTCTTTTAAAAACCGAATTTCATCAGCAGATAAAGGATTCACTTTATGATATTCTTGCAAAAAAATCAAAAACCTATCTTCATTCATTGGGTCTATCAAATAGCTGAATATCGTTTTGTCGCCGCCATCGCTCACCACTCTACTAAAAAAATAGAAATCCATCATTCTACTACTCATCCTGAACCAATCATAATCCCATCGGCTAAACAATTCATGTTTATTAATCACCGAAAAGTTGCCAATATTCCAATCAATAAAAACGGGGATGGTTTCAAATGATTGGGCATTGCATTTTAAGCGATTTTTTAAAAATAAATTACAATGCGATCTCAATAAAGTCACTTCTGCTTCTGATCCGAATTTCTGATCCTCTAAATCCAACCTTTCTAGAAGTATATTAATGTCTGTCCTTAATGTTTTACTACTTTTTGGCAAAACATTCCGAATGCGACTACACGACAAATGGAATTTGCCAATCTGTTTACCCAAGCTTTTAATAGTAGATTCTTCCAACCGCTTTGGCAAACGTTGCATTACTCTTGAAGGGTTATAAAACACCACCCAAGCATCTGTTTTATCTTTTTTATACCGATAGGTGAAAACCCTGTTATTCTTCAATAAACTTTTGGCCAGTAAATTTTCGAAAGGGTATAATAGATTATTGGCAAGTGAATGAATAATACGGTGGTCTTCTTTAAAATGTTCATATTGACCAAAACTTGACAATTTAGCGATTATAAAATCTTCATCGCTAAAAGTAATTTTATAAACATGATTGGTACTTACTAAAGCACTGATATCCACGACGTTATTAATGATTCGAGAGGGATCATATGCCTTCCAAGCTTGTATTATTATTTCATTATAATTTTTCATTTTGAGGTCAATTGATTATTTAAATGATTAATTCTTTGGGAGATTCAGCGTTCAAAAGTTAACTAGTCTCAAAAATTTTAAACCTCCTCAGTTTGTAATTGCTTTTCGTATAATTCTTTATAGTATCCATTGGCAGCCATTAATGATTCATGGCTTCCTTGCTCGATTACCTTGCCATTAATCAATACCAATATTTGGTGAGCAAGCTTCGCAGATGAAACCCTGTGACTGATGATTACCGTGGTCTTATTCTCCATTATTTCTTCCAAATTATTCAATATTGCATTTTCAGTTTTAGTATCCACAGCCGAAAGGCAATCATCCAAAACCAATATTTTGGGTTCACGGGCAATGGCTCTGGCAATCGAAAGCCTTTGCTTTTGTCCTCCTGAAAGTGTAATTCCTCTTTCGCCCAAAACCGTTTCGAAACCATTGGTAAATAACTCCACATTATCATATAAATCGGCATCTCGAGCTGCTTTTTCAATAATCGGTTGAGGCATCTCATTTTTTCCAAATTTGATATTGTTGGAAATAGAATCAGAAAACAGAAAAACATCTTGTGGAACATAGCCAATCTGCTCACGTAGATGGTTTACATTATAATCTTGAATCGGCAAATCGTCAATGGTGATTCGCCCTTTGCTGCAATCATATAAGCGGCACAATAAATTAGCTACAGTACTTTTCCCTGAACCAGTGGTTCCTAAAATAGCCACCGATTGACCAGCCTCTACTTCTAAATTAAAATCAGAAATGGCCAGGATTCCAGAATCAGGATAGGTGAAACTCACGTTTTCGAATCTTATTTTTCCTTTTATATCTGTTTCAATATTTTTTTGAGAAACGATTTCCGACTTTATCTCCAAAAATTCATTAATCCTTTGTTGAGAAGCCGCCGCTCTTTGTATTTGTGAGGTAGTCCAACCAAGTGCGGTTACAGGCCAAGTGAGAATATACACGTACATGATAAATTCTGTAATATTGCCCGCAGTAAGCCTCCCTGCCATTACTTCTTTCCCACCAACATAAACCACCAAAACGGTACTAATCCCAATTAAAAGCTGAATCAATGGCGTAAAAAGCGAATCGACTTTAATGAGACTGAGTGATTTTTCACGGTACAAATTAGCTTGCTTAGTAAAAGCAACTGATGAGGGTTCTTCTTGAACAAAAGCTTTCAAAACTCGAATGCCTGAAAAGGCCTCTTGCACAAAAGTGGATATAGCCGAAAGCTGCCTTTGTATTCTTTCAGACCTTCGCATTATTATCTGATTTACATAATAAATACTAATCGAAAGTATAGGTAGTGGGAGCAATACATAAAAAGTAAGAGTTTGGTTCACGGTAAACATATACCAAATAACCAATACAAAAACCAATACTAGATTGATACCATACATAATGGAAGGCCCTACATACATGCGCACTTTACTCACATCTTCTGAAATTCTGGCCATCAAATCGCCAGTATTGTTCTTTCGATAAAACGAAAGTGGTAGAGTTTGATAATGCGCATAAATTTCATTTTTAAGGTCGTACTCAATATGGCGGCTCATTACAATAATAGTTTGTCGAACTAAAAATAAAAACACACCTTTTAGCAAGGCCATTATCAAAATTAAAATTCCATAGAAAAGGACTGTTTTTGCAAATATTTGGTAAAAATCAGCTTGCAAGGCAAAGCCGTCTAATAAAAAGTAATTGGTAATGTTTTCATTCACCAAATCCAAAGAATACCGAACCAACTGAGCGGGTACTATCCCAAAAAGATTAGAAATCAGTGTGAAAAATATTCCTAAAATTAAATACCACTTGTATTTAAAAAAATATTTATTTAAATGAGAAAGTGACTTCATAGATTGTAAAAACATTAAAAATACAAATATCTAAGCAAATTATTAAAAAATTATAAAACGGCGAAAGTATTTTTTTACGCTCTTTTGAACCGTTTTAGATTGATTATTGAATAATATTTAGGTATTTGAACCAATTAGATAGATTCCTTTTTTAGGAAAATTCTTAAAAAAATACTATTTTTGCAGTTAGAAAAGCTCATTTTCAAAATCTTAAAATGAGAATATAAAGATAAGCGTAAAAGATGGTAAATAGAAGATTACTGAGAATTAAGGCCATGAAGGCAATCTATGCTTTCAAACAGACAGAACGGTCTGATTATGATTTGGCCATTGATTTTATTGTAGAATCGTTCAAACCAGATTTGAATTCAATGAAACCCCAAAATTTGGTGCAACTGAAGGGTTTGGAAAAATTGGCAATCATCGAATTTGAGGAGCACTTTCAAGAAAAAAATGAGATTTCCGATGTTGAAGTACCCATAGAAGCTCGTGAAGCAGCTAGGAAAGCTATTAATCTATACAATGAAAAGTGTAAAATAGAAAAAAATAAGCTTTCAAAAAATGTAGTCGACGAGGTGGAGAATCTGTATTCAAAATATATTCAGATTTTATTGCTGGTTAGCCATTTAGCGGAGATTGCCAAAAACGACGAAGAAAACAGGTTGTTGAAAAACGACCTGATAAATTATGGGAAGCTCTCGACCAATGAAATAGTGGTAGCTATTAATGAAAGCAAAGAATTGGATTTACAGCGAATTAAACACAATGCTGATTGGAAAACCGACCATTTATTAATCATACGTCAGTTTTACAAAGATGTGTTAAGGGTAGATAAAACCTTTAAAGAATATTGCATAAAAACTACCCAAAGTTTAACAGAAGACGCTGAGATCATCGCTTATATTTATAAAAATTTAGTCTTCAGAGGCGCCCTTTTAAAGGAATATTTTGAAGAGAGGGACATTAATTGGACAGAAAATAGTTCAGTTTTAAGAAGTCTGGTGCTCAAAACAATCGATGTAACCAGCCCTAAAATTGAAATCCAAAAATTGGCTTATAATTGGGAGGATGACAAAAAGTTTTTCATTGATTTATTTAAAAAATCAATGGAAAATGATGAGTTATTTGAAAAAGAGATTCTTGCAAAAGTGAAAAATTGGGAGGATGATCGTGTAGCTTTGCTTGACTTGATTATCATGAAAATGGCTCTTACTGAATTGGTTTATTTTCCAAGTATTCCAATTAAAGTTACGATCAATGAATACATTGATTTGGCCAAATCATACAGTACCCCACAAAGCGGTAAGTTTGTGAACGGTATTCTTGATTATTTTGCTATTGAATGGGCTGCCACTGGAAAAATAAAAAAATCAGGAAGAGGCTTAATCGACAACAAATAATTACTAAAATTGGGTATCAGCTAGAATGCAAAAAATCATAATTTTTTAAAACCAGAAACACCTAATATTTGAAGAAATTTGTTGAAATTGCAAATTCTTTTTAAATTGTTAATATAAATTCAGTAATCTATCATGAGCAAATCAAGCAGATCATTTTGGGCCTTTTTATTAGGAGCAGCTACAGGAGCCACTATAGGAATATTATATGCTCCGGATAAAGGTGAAAATACCAGAGACAAGCTTGCTTTTCAATTACAAAAATACCGTGATCAGCTAAAATCACTGATTGAGGAGTTGGTGGATGGTAACGAAATGCCAGAAAGTATGGCTAAATCTGAAAGCAAAAAAGTAGTATCAGATGCTAGACAAAAAGCTGAAAGACTACTCTCTGATGTAGAAAGTCTAATGGGTCAAATAAAAAGCAAGTCGTAAACCGTCATTCTTTTTTGTTGTTTTCGCCGGATTTTCTTTTCCTATAATCATTTTATTTTCAATATGTTATTAAGAATAAATTTATTCTTTTTGCTAGTTTTAGTAACTACTTGCTCTTGCTCCAACAATCAAAAAAAAGAGGGAAATGATAAGGCTTTTTCGAATGAAGGCAAGGCTCCAAAAATGGATTTTCAGGGTAAAAATATTGTGGATTTGGGCAAAATAAAAGAGGGTGAAAAAATAAAACATACTTATGAATTTATAAATACTGGAAATGCTCCACTTCAAATTAGTTATGCCAATGCCTCCTGCGGCTGCACTATCCCTTCTTGGCCCAAAGAGGAAATTCCTGTCGGAGGCAAAGGAGCCATTACAGTTGAATTTAATAGTAAAAATAAAGCTGGTAAAAACTTTAAAAAAGTTTCAGTTTATGCTAATACCCAACCTGAGTTTAATACGGTTGCTTTCAATATTGAAGTAATTAAATGAAATAAATTAATGATCGCCGCTAAATCTATTTTCTCAAAAATTTTATAATTAAATTTGTGAAATTTTAATCTTAATTTATAATTGGAGTGACTGCTCCACAAAACTTAAATACTAATAAAAATGATGTTATTATTACAAGCTGGCAACGCCGGTATCATGAATATAGTAATGCTTTTGGGCATAATGGTGGTATTCTATTTCTTTATGATTAGACCGCAACAAACAAAAGCAAAAGAGCAACAAGCCTTTATCAATGCATTAAAGGAAGGGGATAAAGTAGTTTCAGCAGGAGGTGTTCATGGAAAAATTGTTAGTGTTCGTGATAAAACTGTGGTAGTTGAAATTGACAGTGCAAAAGGTGTCAGAGTTGTTTTTGAAAAAACATCCATTTCAAAAGATGCCAGCGCAGCATTGAATGCCTAGTATAATCAAAAATATTTAGTGAAATTGAGCAACGGATTTAATAATTCGTTGCTTTTTTTGGCTCTAAGTAAAATATCTGGTCTCTTTCAAAATTAGTGTATCTAGGATTGGCATTTTTGATTTTAGCTTTTTATAGATTAAATTTCGTTAAGAAATCTACACTGTTTGAGAAGCTGATGCAGTCGCTTCGAGTTTGTAGATTTTAGAAATTTTATATATAAAAAGCGTTTAGAAATCAAAATAGCCTTGATTTTTTGGTTCTTTTGTATTAAGACAAAAGAACAAAGAAATTTGAGTTTTCAAGATTTATTTTCACCTTTATACAACTCTATTTTATTTTTATTCAACACTCCAATAATAATTTCTTAATACAAAATAATGTATCGCTCATTTTTTATAAATTGAGCATAAATATTTAGGAAACATGACCCAATTACAGATTCCCAATCAATTAATAGGCATTACAGGCGGAATCGGGGCTGGGAAAAGTTTGGTTTGTGAAATATTCAAAGTATTAGGAATACCGGTTTTCAATGCCGATGAGACGGCCAAAAAGTTAGTTGAAACTGATGCTAAATTAAAAAGTGAAATTATAAAATTACTGGGCAATGAAGCTTATTCGGGTGAAAAATACAATAGGAAATTTGTTTCTCAAAAAGTGTTTAATGAATCTATTCTACTGAACCAACTCGATCAATTAATTCACCCAAAAGTAAGGGAATATGCCTATGAATGGTTCAGGATTCAAAAACCTTCCCCTTATTATTTATATGAGGCCGCACTCATGAATGCCGCTGGAATTGGGAATGTGTTTAATAAAATTATTGTGGTACAGTCACCCACTTTTTTACGAATAGAAAGAATCAAAAAAAGAGATCAAAGGCCTGAGACTGAAATTTTGGCCATTATTAATAAGCAAAAAACTGACGAAGAAAGACTAAAAATTGCCAATTTTGTAATCTATAATGATGAAAAAAATAGCCTGATAGAGCAGGTATTGAAAATCAATAATCACCTAAGCCAACTCCAATAATAAACCATGCAAACACAATTGCCTGAAATGAAAAGACTCGAAAGTGCAGATGTATATCGAGGCTTTGTTATGTTTTTGATGATGGCCGAAGTCTTATACCTTGAAAAAGTGGCCGAAAACACACCTGGGAATAGTTTTTGGTCTTTTTTGGCCTTGCAACAAACACATGTAGCTTGGGTGGGTTGTTCACTTCACGACATGATACAACCTTCCTTTTCCTTTTTGGTTGGGGTGGTTTTACCTTATTCCATTGCGAGTCGTACCTCTTTAAATTTACCTTTCAATCAATTATTATTAACTGCTTTAAAACGCTCACTTATTCTTATTTTATTGGGTGTATTTTTAAGATCAATGCATTCAGAATCAACCAATTGGACTTTTGAAGATACCCTCACACAAATTGGGCTTGGCTATCCTTTTTTGTTTTTATTGGGTTTTAGATCTATTAAGTTTCAATACATTGCATTCATTGGTTTGTTATTTGTTTACTGGCTATTGTTTACACTTTACCCATTACCGAATACTGATTTTGACTATCTCGCCGCTGGAGTTTCCCAAAATTGGGAACATAATTTAACGGGTTTTGCTGCTCACTGGAATAAAAATACCAACATCGCCTGGGCATTTGACCAATGGTTTTTGAATCTATTCCCACGAGAAAAGATATTTAATTTTAATGGGGGAGGTTATGCAACTTTGAGTTTTATTCCCACTTTAGCAACCATGATTTTGGGATTAGTCGCTGGAAATCAACTAAAATCTGACAAACCAATTTTTGAAAAACTGAAATTTTTCCTATACCTAGCTACTGGCTTGATAATAAGCAGCTTAATCTTACAATTTACTGGAATATGTCCAATTGTGAAAAGAATTTGGACGCCTTCTTGGGTACTTTTCAGCGGCGGTATTTGCTTTTTATTTTTAGCTTTATTTATCAAATTGGTGGATATAAACGGCTATAAATATTTCAATTGGCTCAAAATCATTGGTATGAATTCAATTGCGGCTTATGTGCTGGCTGATACGGTGAGAGGCTTCATTAAAAATTCATTTGAAATTCATCTAGGTTCCGGTTTTTTTAAATTAGCTGGTGATGCCTACGAAACAATTATCAGTGGAAGTTGCGTTTTATTGACCCTTTGGCTGATTCTATACTGGATGTATAAAAAGAAATTGTTTATTAGAATTTAGAAAAAAATCGTAATATCAATTTAATTACAAATGGGTAATTGAACATTCTTAGAATAGGGGTTGCAACCCCTATTCTAAGAATTTGGTAGGTTATTTTTCTCAATCAAAACTACACAATGAGCAGCTACACCTTCTCCCCTACCCACAAAACCAATATGCTCAGAAGTGGTTGCTTTTATAGATATCTCTTCCACTTCTACTTTTAATATGCCCGCAATAATACTTTTCATTTCTGGAATATATGGATTCAATTTAGGTTCTTGAAGTACCACTGTCACATCCACATTACCAACCGAATAGCCTTTCTCCACAATCATTTCTAACACTTTCTCTAAAAATAATTTACTGTTAGCACCCTTCCATTTAGGGTCCTTATCAGAAAAATGAAAACCGATATTCCTAAAATTAGCGGCCCCTAAAAGCGCATCACAAATAACATGTAGCACCACATCGGCATCGGAATGCCCGAAAGCACCATGACTATGTGGGATCAAAACACCTCCTAAGTAAAAAGGATGGTCTTGAACCAAACGGTGCACATCATAGCCAATACCCACTCTGATTTTCATAATTATTTTTGTTTTTATAGCCCAATTAAGAAACTGCTTTGTAAAATAAAGTAGAACAATTTTCAGGTCTCATCACTTTTTGGGATTCACTCAAAAGATTACTTTTAGAAACTTTGGCAACCAAGTCCGAATCCAAATTGGCAAAGTCGACATTGCCAGCATTGGCGCTAAATGCCAAAGCCATTGCTCTGTTGAGTAATTCCACCTCAGCAAAGGCATGGGTGGTCAACGATTGATTTTTTACTTTTTCTAATTCAGCTTCAGAAATTTCTTTTAAAAATAGCTCATCCACCACATGATTAATTGCCTGATCTGCCTCGTTTAGGTCGATGCCTACATTTAAGTTTCCCTGGATCATCAATAAACCAGGGTCGAGTGACGAGGTAACATAAGCAGCAATAGAACCAAAAATAGGCTCTTTTTTGACTAAATTCTCATGAAGTCTTGACGATTTTCCACGACCTAAGATATCACTAAATAAATCAACTTCGTGAAAGTTATCCGCATGCCTTCCTGGCATATGATAGGCTTTGTATATTGCATTCAATGGCACTTTAGCCTCTACAATCTTAGTTCTTGCTTCAATTTGCTTTGGCTCAGCTTTCAAATTTCTGATTGGTAAATTACCCGCTGGAATCGGCTCAAACCATTTTTTTGAAAGATTTTTGATTTGCTCTAATGTAATGTTTCCTGCAATAACCAAAACCGCATTATTAGGTAGATAATGCTTTTGAAAAAAATCTTTCACATCCTCCATATTAGCCTCTTCGATATGGGAGATATCCTTGCCAATAGTTGCCCATTTGTACGGATGTGCTTGATAGGCAAGTGGTCTCAATTTCAGCCAAGCATCGCCATAAGGTTGGTTCAAATAACGTTGCTTAAACTCTTCAATAACTACTTTACGCTGCACCTCAAGTACTTGAGGATCAAATGATAAGGATAACATTCTATCAGACTCCAACCAAAAAGCTGTTTCAATATTTACCGCTGGAAGAGTAATATAATAATTAGTAATATCAGGACTGGTAAAGGCATTGTTTTCACCGCCTACTTTTTGCAAAGGTGTGTCATAAGAGGGAATATTTTTAGAGCCTCCAAACATTAAATGCTCAAATAAATGGGCAAATCCTGTTTTGTTCTCTTCCTCATCTCTCGACCCCACATTATAACAAATATTGAGCACAGCCATTGGAGTGGAGTGGTCTTCATGAACAAATACTTGCAGTCCGTTTGAAAGTATAAAGCTTTGGTAGTGAATCATTTAAACGAATAGTTGTTAATTACTGGTTATTTGTTATTGGCCCTCATAAATATGATTTTTCAAATCAAAAATACCTACAAATAGAATTTATTTCATTAATTGATATACAATTAAAGCCGAAATATAGGCTAGAGCAGTCATATAAACCAACTGAATAATGGGATATTTCCATTTCTTAGTTTCCCGGTAGGTGGTAGCCAATGTGCTCATACATTGCATAGCAAAGGCATAAAAGATTAAAAGGGAAAAACCTAAAGCGGGGGTATACATGGGCTTTCCTGTTTCAGGATTTATTTCTGCAGCGATTCTATCTTTAATAGTCGAGCTACCTTCATCTACCTCAGTACCAATGCTATAGATGGTCGACATGGTACCCACAAACACCTCCCTGGCTGCAAATGAAGTGATGAGTGCGATGCCAATTTTCCAATCATAACCCAACGGCTTTATGGCGGGTTCAATCATTTTACCAAAATGGCCCGCATAAGAATATTCCAGTCGTTGCGAAGCTATTTTGTTCTGCAAGGCTTTTTCCGAAAGGCCTTTATTATTATTTACAACTTCTTTTTCAGCCTCTTGCATCGCATTGCCAGGCCCATAACTAGCTAATACCCAAAGTATTATTGAAATGGCCACAATTACTTTACCTGCCTCAAATACAAATGCTTTTACGCTATTAATAATGGAAATCATCACATGCTCAAACCTTGGTCCCTTATAAGTGGGAAGTTCCATGATAAAATAACTTCTATCTGTTGGTTTTAGGATAAATTTCATCACCAT
>JAZKGO010000044.1:0-3217 GCA_040385875.1 Bacteroidota bacterium | reverse complement strand
AAAAATAATCAGAAATCACCTCCTGAATTTTTTTCATCGATACTATAAAAGGCTTTTTGGTAATGGTTATGGCTACGTCTGTTTGCCCAGAAGAAGTAACTGGAAGCACTTGATAATTGCCCTGAACAGCTCCAATTGCGGTTTTTAGTGTAAATGCTCCTTTTGTAGAGTCGCCTATAAAAACCCCTCCCTTTGTATTGATTGCATTCTTTGCTTTTATCACAAAGTCGTTGGAATTGCCTGGATAATTGATGTTGAATGAAGCCATGTTTAGATGTTAGATTTAATTCGCAGAACCCTGCGGGTATACTGGATGTTAGGAAAAAGGGTTTAGGTTTTAGGATTTAGTGTGCTTTTAGCTTTGTTTTTGAATTCCCCTTCTTTTTTAAAAAAACAATTTCCCAAAATTCTCAGCATAATGCGGAATGGCAATTTCTGGGTCTTCAATTTCTGGATGCCACATTTTTTCCCACTCAAAACTATAATATCCTTGATACCCTCCCTTTTGTAATAGAGCTATGGATTCCACCAAAGGGGAAACTCCTTGCCCTAATAGGACATATTTAGGTTTTTCGTTTTCAAAAATACCATCTTTAATATGTGTATGTAAAATATACTTTTTCAGGGTCTCATAAACTTGGGCCACAGGTTCTTTGGTCACCGACCACATATTCCAAACGTCCCAAATGAGGCCTACATTGTTGCTTTCTGAAGCTTGCATAATTTTTAACAGCAAATCTTTGTAAATCACTTTGCCGTGACTTTCCAAAAGCACCTTTACCCCGCTTCCTTTTGCAAAATCACCTAATTCATTTAAGCCACTGATTATCAAATCAATAGTTTGCTTTTCTTCTTGATCCTTTGGCAAATCGTTTGGGAATACTCTCACAAATGGACAATGTATTTTTTCTGCCAATTCTATGAATCTTTTTGCACCACCCAAATTTTCCTTCCGCTTTGTCGCATCTGCAAAATGCAAATTAGCTGATGAGCCGAGGTCGACTATCAACAAATTTTTATCTTTAATTTTCTGATTTGAAAGCTTAATTGCGGCCTCATTTGCAAATTCTGGACAAAGTGGTAAATCTAACTGCCGTTGGATTCCTCTTATTTCTATTCCTTTATAACCATTTTTACTCGCTACTTCTAGTATTTTATCAAAAGTCCAGTCAGGGCAGCCCAAGGTAGAGAAAGAAAGTTTTGCATTGTTTTTAACCCAATCCAAAAATGGAATGGATTGGGAAATGGCCATTAAACCAACACTTGATTTAATAAATTCACGTCTAGAGCTGTTTTTCATTTAAATTCTTATTACTTCTTATTAAATTTCAATTTACAAATTATTAGAATAACCCAAATATAAATCATTAAATTATTATTTGAAACCATGAGTGCTATTACACTTTTATGCCGTTTTTTTTCTAAATTTCAACTCTAAATTAATCTCTATGCGTCAAACAGTTTATTATTTAATAATCCTATCTCTATCTGTTTCTCAAATTGGATTCTCTAAACCTAAAACAAAGCCACTGATTGTTTTTGTTTGTGGCGATCATGAGTATTCAGGCGAATATACATTACCCTTGATTGCCAATGAGTTAGAAAAAAAATATGGCTTTAGAACTAAAGTCTTAAAATCATATCCTGATCAAAATGCAGAAAAAAATATTCCAGGTTTGGAAATCCTAAAAGAGGCAGATTTGGTTGTTTTTTATCTGAGATGGAGACTTTTGCCACCCAATCAATTGGCCATGATTGAAGACTATTTGAAATCAGGAAAGCCGGTTGTAGGTTTTCGAACAAGCACGCATGCTTTTAATTTCCCAAAGGGGCATGAATCAGAAAAATGGAATGCATTTGGCGAATTTGCTTTGAATGCTCCTCCGGGTTGGGGTGCAAAGGGGCATACCCACTATGGACACAAGAGCACAACGGATGTTTACGGAATTGCTGCAAGTGCAAAACATCCGATTTTAAGGGGTATTAACCCAACCTTTCATGTGTCTTCATGGTTGTATCGAGTATTACCAGATTACCCAATTAAAGGATCTGAATGGCTTTTAATGGGCAAATCCATCAATCCAGACAAAGCAGCAATAGATAATCCTGTGGCATGGGTGGGTAAAAATTCGTTCGGTGCGAAGGTTTTCACAACTACATTGGGGCATCCCGAAGATTTTTCCGTGGAATCCTTTCAACACCTGATAATCAACGCAGTACATTTTCAATTAGGCAAAAAAGTACCTAAAAAATGGAAAGGAAAAATTGATATTAATGTGCCGTATCGAGGCATGGTTAGTTCGAAATAGTTATGAGTTGTGAGTCATGAGTTGTGAGTTTTTGAATGGATAATGACTCAAAATATAAAAAACATATTGTTTTCTTTAAAAATACTAATTTTTCCAATGAAATTTAAATCTTACATACCAGACCTTTGCATATTAATCTTTCTGATTATTACCTCTTTTATCCCTCCAAAATCAAAATATTTGAAGATTGAAAAAGGCTCGCATATTTCAATGGTTGGGGGAAATTTGGGTTCTCGGATGATGAATTATAACTATTTCGAAACTGAATTGTATTTACGATATCCAGATAGTCAGCTACTTGTACGAAATATGTGTGATGGTGGTGATACACCAGGTTTTCGACCGCATTCGAGCAGAAAAACCGCTTGGGCATTTCCCGGAGCCGAAAAATTCCAAACCGAATATGCCAATCCGTCTGACGGTCAAGGCCATTTCCCTTATCCCGATGAATGGCTAACCAATTTAAACACTGACATAATTATTGGCTTTTTCGGTTATTCCGAATCATTTAAGGGTGCAGCTGGTTTAACCAGTTTCAAAGCAGAATTACAGGCATTTATCAAACATACTTTTTCGCAAAATTATAATGGAAAAACTCCGCCACAATTGGCCATCGTGTCGTCAATTGCTTTTGAAGATTTATCCAAAAAATACGATTTACCAAACGGTGTGAAAGAAAATCAAAATCTGTCGCTTTACACATTGGCAATGAAAGAAATTTGCCAGAAAAACAATGTGCTTTTTGTAGATGCATTCACACCATCAAAAAAATGGTATGCCGAAAACGAGGAATTTTTGACAATTGACGGCATGCAATTGAATGATTTGGGTTATAAAAAACTATCGCAACTACTTAATAATGAATTGTTTGGGAAATCAAATAGAACAATTGGTTCAGAAGCTGAAAT
>JAZKGO010000043.1:61949-73657 GCA_040385875.1 Bacteroidota bacterium | reverse complement strand
ACATATTGGGAGTCGCCAATGATTTGGGACCTATTTTGAAAAATTATGCCGTAATTATTGATAAAAGTACTGTGCCAGTAGGTACTGCTGAAAAAGTTACTGCTGCCATTGCCAAAAATGCGAAAGTAGAATTCGATGTGGTATCAAATCCAGAATTTTTGCGTGAAGGAGTGGCCGTTGAAGATTTCATGAAACCTGACCGTGTGGTGGTGGGTACCCAATCAGAAAAAGCAAAAGTAGTAATGGAAAAACTGTATGCTCCTTTGGTTCGTCAGGGCAATCCAGTAATCTTCATGGATGAGCGTTCAGCTGAAATGACAAAATATGCTGCCAATGCATTTTTAGCCACCAAAATTACATTTATGAACGAAATCGCTAATCTTTGCGAAAAAGTAGGCGCTGATGTGGACGCCATCAGAAAAGGAATAGGCACCGATAGCAGAATTGGAAAAAGGTTTTTATTTGCAGGGATTGGGTATGGAGGGTCATGCTTTCCCAAAGATGTGCAGGCCTTGGCCAAAACTTCTACTGAAAACGAATATGAATTTAAAATTCTAAAGTCGGTAATGGAGGTGAATGAAAATCAAAAAACAAAATTGATTCCTACTATTAAAGCCCACTTTGGGGGTGA
This sequence comes from Bacteroidota bacterium, assembly GCA_040385875.1. Lineage (GTDB taxonomy): Bacteria > Bacteroidota > Bacteroidia > Cytophagales > Spirosomataceae > JANMZR01. The sequence continues at coordinate 73,026 of JAZKGO010000043.1, read as the reverse complement.
TTTGAAAGGTAAAAAAATTGCTATGTGGGGCTTGGCATTCAAGCCTTATACTGATGATATTCGTGAAGCACCTGCCTTATACAATATAGAAGCTTTATTGGCTGCAGGTTGTGAAATCAAAGCCTATGACCCAGAAGCAATGGGCAAAGTAGAAGAGTTAATCGGAGACAAAATCACTTATACCAAAGGGCCTTACGAAGCCTTGAAAGATGCAGATGCTTTGATGATTATTACCGAATGGCCGCAGTTTAGAACACCTGAATTTGAAGTAATGGAAGTTTTGTTAAAAAATAAAGTGATTTTTGATGGCCGCAATCTTTATGATTTGAGCCAGATGAAAGAAATGGGCTATACTTACTATTCTATCGGAAGAGAAACAATAAAGTAGGTAATTCTTAATAAGCAATTAGAAATTAATAATAAATGAGCCAAAAAGTTTAGAGATTAAGAAAATCTTACAACTCACAACTCATAACTCACAACTCATTTTATGAAACGAATACTAATTACAGGCGGAGCAGGATTTTTGGGTTCACATCTTTGCGATAGATTTATCAAAGAAGGCTATCATGTAATAGCCATGGATAACCTCATTACGGGCGATCTTCGTAATATTGAGCATTTATTTAAGCTGTCCAATTTCGAATTCTATCACCATGATGTATCGAAATTTGTACATGTGCCTGGTGAATTAGACTATATTTTGCATTTCGCCTCACCAGCCAGCCCAATTGATTATCTGAAAATACCTATTCAAACTTTAAAAGTGGGTTCTTTGGGTATTCATAATTGCTTAGGATTAGCCAGAGCTAAAGGTGCGAGGGTTTTAATTGCCTCTACTTCAGAGGTATATGGTGATCCAGCTGTGCACCCACAAACGGAGGACTACTGGGGAAATGTAAACCCTGTTGGGCCTCGTGGAGTATATGACGAAGCTAAAAGATTTCAAGAGGCCATCACAATGGCTTACCACACCTATCATGGCTTAGAAACTAGAATTGTCCGTATTTTTAATACCTATGGCCCCCGAATGCGCCTAAACGATGGCCGTGTTTTACCTGCTTTTATAGGGCAAGCACTCAGAGGTGAAGAGCTTACGATGTTTGGTGATGGGTCACAAACAAGGTCTTTTTGTTATGTTGACGACCTAGTGGAAGGCATTTTCAGACTATTGCACAGCGATTATGCTCAGCCTGTCAATATCGGTAATCCAGATGAAATAAGTATTAAAGAATTTGGGGAAGAAATTATTAAATTGACAGGAACTAACCAAAAATTGGTGGGTAAACCACTCCCAACTGATGATCCAAAGCAACGCAAACCTGATATTACCAGAGCAAAAGCTTTGCTAGGATGGGAACCAAAAATTGGCCGAGCAGAAGGTTTGAAAATTACATTTGAATATTTTAAAAGCTTGTCAAAAGAAGAACTGTTCAAAACTGAACATAGAGAATTCAACAAATAGTTTTAGAAAAAAAAATCCAATTGGAAAGAGTCAATTTTTTAAAAGTTGGCTCTTTTTATTTTTAATACTTTAACTCAATTAACATAATTTTCTATATTTGTAAAAAGCATTTTAACAAATGAAAGAATCTCAAGAAACTGAAATTGAGCCTGAATTACAAGTTTTGAATGAACCAACCGTGGAGTATCACCATGAATATACTTATGCCGATTACCTAAAGTTTCAATTTGAAGAAATGGTGGAAATAATTAGGGGCAAAATCTATAAAATGAGCCCAGCTCCAAAATCAAAACATCAGGCACTAAGTAGAAATCTAGAGATAAATATTGGTTACTATTTGAAAGATAAAAAATGTCAAATTTTTGATGCTCCATTTGATGTTATTTTACCAATTGCAGATAAAAAAAGAAAAAAAGCCACTACGGTGGTCCAGCCCGACTTATGTATCATTTGTAATCCAACTTTAATTGAAGAAAATGGCTGTTTTGGAGTACCCAATTGGATTATTGAAATCCTCTCTCAATCAACTGCCAAGAAAGATTTGGATGATAAATATAAAGTATATGAAGAAGCTGGTGTATCTGAATATTGGATAGTTTCACCCGAATACGAAACAATTGAAATATATTTATTGGAAAACGGAAAATATGCAAAAAAGCATATTTTTGATAAAACCGATATGGTTTCACCCTTTACATTACCTGAATTAACAATTAATTTGAACGAAGTTTTTTGTTAATAATATTCTAATTATCATTCAATAAAATATCATGAAATATATAAGCTTTTTGCTTTTTTTAGTTTTTCTACTTTTTGCTGGCTGGCAATACAACGATCCCGATCCAGTGCTTTGGATTCCTATTTATGGGATTGCTGCCTATTGCGCTTGGCAATCATTCAAAGGCCAATCTAATGATGAAATGCTGATTGTTCTAACAGTCATTAGCTTTGCAGCTGCCATTAATTCATGGTCACAAATGACCGCTTGGGAAGGAGTAGTCACAGAAGGCTTGTCCATGAAAACAGTCAACCAAGAACTTGCTCGTGAATCCCTAGGCTTAGGTATTTGCTCCGTTTCTTTTCTGTTTTTTTTCCTTGTCAAAAAAATAAAGACCTAAGGCACAATCGATTAGTTTTAAGCAAAAGACTTTTTGAAATTATTTATTCACTATTGAAAAAAATAATCTGATTGAAAATTAACCTTTAGCGCCTAAAAATAAAAGTATTTAATAGATGCAGAAAATCGTAATTGCCTTAGATGGCTATTCGAGTTGTGGCAAAAGTACGACAGCCAAAAAAGTAGCCTCCAAATTAGGCTATTCATTTATAGATTCCGGTGCTATGTACCGTGCTGTAAGCCTCTATTTTTTCCAAAACCATCTTTCAGTAACTAACCCAAAAGACATTGAAAAGGCTTTGAGTGAAATCCATATCCATTTTGAATACAACAGTAAAACTGGCAAAAGCGACGTTTTTTTGAATGGAATCAATGTAGAGGGTGAAATCAGGAAAATGTATATTTCAAATATGGTCTCTGAAGTTTCTGCCATTACTTCTGTGCGCAAAGCTATGGTTGCCCAGCAACAGCGAATGGGCAAAAAGCGAGGGCTAGTAATGGATGGGCGGGATATTGGCACCAAAGTATTTCCAGATGCAGAAGTGAAGATATTTATGACTGCAGATCCTCTAATTCGTGCCCAAAGAAGGCAAATAGAACTGATTGAGAAAGGTGAAATTGTAGATTTGGATGAAATCTTAGCAAATATTAAAAAAAGGGATATCATCGATTCCACCCGAGAGGAAGGTCCATTGCGAAAAGCCGATGATGCCATTGAACTCGATACCTCTTTTATGACTCTTGAACAGCAAGTCGACTTTGTAATAGAAATTCACAATAATAAAATTAAAGACCTTTCCCAATCTCAAAATTAAATCCAGCAAAATGAGCCAATCATTTGATTATCTGATAGTTGGACAAGGTTTAGCTGGTTCACTTTTGGCTCATAAATTAATTGAAAAAGGAGCCAACATAGCCATAATTGATAATCCTAATGGTGCTAGTTCATCAAAAGTAGCTGCTGGTATTTTCAATCCTGTGACTGGCAAAAGATTTGTAAAAACATGGCTTTGCGATGATATTTATCCGAAAATTATTCCTTTTTATCAAAGTTTGGAGCTGAAATTTGGGTCAAAATTTTTACATCTAATTCCAATTGTACGACCAATCTCGAATAATAAAGAGCAAAACATTGTCATTGACCTTTGTGATGATCATCAAAATGAGCCCTATATTGAATATTTACCAAGCCCAACAGAAATATCAAAAACTATTCAGTCAAAATTGGGGGTACTTTCTACCAAAGTTGGAGGCTGGTTAGATGTAAACATTTTTTTAGACTCCATAAAAAGCTACCTTTTTATAAGATCAAATTATATAGAGTCTCAATTTGACTATACCAAACTGGAAATCAAAAAGGATTATGTGATTTATAACAATTGTGTGTTCAAAAAAATAATTTTCTGTGAAGGGTATTCAACTGTAAATAACCCTTTCTTTGATTGGCTTCCATTTAATGCCGTAAAAGGCGAAGTTCTAAACTTAAAAATGGATTTGCCATTAAAAAATTTTATATTGTTGAAAGGTATTTTCATTGTACCAACTGGTAATGAAAATTATAAAGTGGGTGCAACCTATAATTGGTCAGACAAACTGCCAGAAACTACCGATGAAGCAAGAATTGAATTAGAAGAAAAGTTAAATAAAATTATCAATGTAAAATACGAAGTGCTTTCACAAAAGGCTGGTATTAGACCTGCTACAATTGATAGAAGGCCATTTCTAGGTCTACATCCTAAACATGAAACAATTGGCATTTTTAATGGCTTAGGTACCAAAGGAGTGTCTTTAGGACCTTATTTAGCAAATGAATTCAGTAATTTCTTATTAAATAGTGAACAACTCAATGAGGATATAAATATTAACCGATTTAGTTCGTTATATTTAAGTTCTGATTTTAGAAATTAGGCTAGCTAAAGAACCTTTTAAATAAGCTTCATTTATCCAATTAAATTGGCCTTAATATTCTAATAACATCAAAATAGTGCAATAATTAAATTTTAATATTCAATTTGAGAATGGTTAAATTTATCGGAAGAAATAATATTTCAAAAATTTTGAAAATAACAATCTTAGTACTTTTGTGTTTCTCTTTTTTTTCAACGACGGCACAAAACTATACTCCTACTCAGCAAGAATTCGGGCAAAATAGAATCCAGAAAAGGGAATTTAATTGGAAAGTGCTTACCAGTAGCAATTTTGAATTGTATTATTACGGCGACGCCCAAACTATAGCCAACAACTCACTTCAATATGCTGAATCAGAATTTGAGCGGCTGTCTGGCCTTTTAGGCTATTCCCCCTATGCTCGTACCAAAATATTTTTTTATAATTCACCTGGCGAAATGTTTCAGAGCAATGCCAATTTGAACTTAACAGGTGAGATAAACCCGATTGAAACCAACCTTTCGAAGTCTAAAATTGAGGTGGCCTATACTGGGGAAGCAACTTCATTTAAAAAGGTGTTAATCAACAAGGTAGCTGAAATATTTGTCTATGAAATGTTGTATGGTGGTAGTCTAAAAGACGCACTTCAAAGCAGTATTTTACTTACCTTGCCCGATTGGTTTATTTCAGGTGTCTCTGCATATGCAGCGGATGGCTGGAGCAATGAGATGGATGATTATATGCGGGATGCCATACTTAAAAAGCGGGTTAAAAAACCTGAAAAGCTGAGCGGAAATGAGGCAAGGCTTTTTGGCCAGTCTATTTGGAACTTTGTTGCTGAGCGTTATGGCAAAGATAACATATCAAATATTTTGAATCTGACCAGAATCATCAGAAATGAGCAAACCAGTATTGGAAGCACCTTAGGTACGTCTTATAATAGATTTTTAAAAGAGTGGAGAGATTTTTATGCCAATTTGGCTACACCCCTTGCTGGCAATTATGCTTCCCTTCGAACTGATTTTCGGATATTTGATGAAAAAAATGATGGAAATGGAAAAATAATATCAGCAAAATTAAGTCCTGACCAAACTATGATTGCCTTTGTGATGAGTGACAATGGGCAATTTACGATTGAAAATTTTGCAATAAAATCGAAAAAAAGGACAAAAATCATGAAAATTGGCCTGAGATCACTTTCAAAAAATAGTGTTTCCTCGCTACCACTGATTGCTTGGGCTAAAGGTAATTCCTTGGCTGTTGTCTATGAAAATGAAGCCACCAATAAGCTCATTGTCTATTCAGAAATGACCGCTGATAAACCAAAAGGGAAAATAACTGTTCGTAAGGTTATTAAAGGATTTCAGCAAATTACTGATATAGATTTTTCCGAGGCTGGCAATGCATTAGTTCTCAGTGCTGACAAAAAGGGACAAAACGACCTTTTCCTTTACGATATTTCTAGGGGAAGTACAACACAAATTACCAATGATGTATACGACGACCGCCAGCCAAATTTTGTAGGTAATTCACGTACCTCCATCGTATATTCATCCAATCGGAGCATTGATTCTGTAAAATTAGAAAAGGCCAATTTTAAGTCGCTTTCCAATAATTTTGGTATATATTTTCACGACGGAAATCCACGAACTGAGCTCATAAGAAAATTGGTGGATTCGGTTGGGATTATTCAAAGGCCTATTGCCATTGATGATAGTACTGTAGTATTTATTAGTGATGAAAAAGGGATAAAAAACCTTTATAAATATGCTAAAGGGGATTCGACTTTTCAAAAAATTAATCAAATCTCAAATTCAATTAGCAATATTGAAGATTTTGATATCAACACCAATACAGGTGCTACCATTTATATCTCTAATGAAAATGGCCAACCCTATATAGGATATTTACGAAGGATAGATCTTGAAAATGAATATGAATTACCTAGTTTGCAACGAACCATTGCCAGATCAGATAATCAAAATAAATTGTTGCCAAAATGGGTCGATAGCCCTTTTCAAACCAAAACTGAAGATAATAAACCCGAAGCGACCGAACAAAAAACTGAAAATCAGCTGGATTTAAAACCGGATGAGGTAGATACCGATAACTATATTTTTGACACATCAAATGTGATTTCAAAACTGGATAATAAAACCGGAAAAGCAAATAAAAATGCTAGCACAGGTTTAATTATCAGATCGAATAGCCGAAAAGATAGTAAGATAAAGGGGCCAACTGACTTTAAAGACAAATTTGAACTAATCAATTTTGATAACTCTTTTGTGGTTGATCCTATCAGAGATTTCGGCTGGAAAAACTCAGTAGTATTCAGCGATGTACTTCAAAATCAAATAGTTAAAGGGGGAATTATGATCACTCCTAATCTAAAAAATGGTGATTTATTTTTGGATTATGGTAATTATACCAAAAGAATTGACTTTGGTGCAAGGATAGATCGACGTTCCTTTTACGAAGGCCAAGAAGGCGATATTGGCAGAAAACTACTTTACAATAAGGTAATGGCCACTGTTTCCTACCCTTTCAATATTTCTAGTCGATTGGCTTTTTCACCATTTGCAATTACCACTTCAACCAAATATTTCAATTCCGTGGCGGAAAAATCAAGTTCAAATTTTGGCGGTTGGCAGTTAGAATATGTTTACGACAATACAAGCTCATTTAGTATGAATAACTTGGAAGGAACAAGATTAAAAGCAAAATATGAAAGTGTAAAAGGATTAACTTCGGCACAAGAAAGCTTTGTAAAATTCAGTTTTGATCTGAGAAACTATAAAAAACTTCCATTAGACATTATTTTGGCTACTAGACTTTCCTATGGGCGATCGACAGGAAACTCTCCAAAGCAATATATTTTAGGAGGAATGGACAATTGGATTGGCTATAAAACTGACTCAAGAAACAATACCAATAATCCACTTTACTCAAATAATTTGGCAGTTGACAATCGTACAGCTATGCTTTTCGCTGACTTTGTAACAAATATGAGAGGCTTTAACTTAAATAAAGTATCAGGCACTAATCATGCCTTAATCAATGCTGAATTGAGATTTCCAATTTTTAAATATCTTGGAGCCAATCAATTGAATTCCAGCTTCTTGAAAAATTTTCAAGCTACCATTTTTACAGATTTTGGCACAGTTTGGAATAATAGAAATCCTTTCGAAAAACAAAATGACTTTAATACCAGACCAATTGAAAACTCACTCCCATTTAGTGGTCAAGTAACCGATTTTAAATCGCCGATTTTAGCCAGCTATGGCTTAGGAGCTAGAACTTCTATATTGGGTTATTTTGTTAAATTGGATACTGCCTGGGGAATCGATGATGGCGAAACAATGAAGCCCATTACTTATTTTACTCTTGGATACGATTTCTAAATTGCCCTGCAATTTCTTAAACACTATTTATAGCCAGCTAATTGGTCATATTTATAGATAGTTCCGTAACTCAAAACCATTTGATAATATTGAATCTTTGAAATGAATAAATGTTTACTTTATTTTTCGTTTTTAGCAGTTGGTCTTTTTTATTCTGAGGGGTTTGGTCAAGTATTTGAGTCAAACTTACCAATCATAAAAATAACTACCACAGCAATTATTGTGGATGAACCAAAAGTAGAGGGGCTTATGGAAATTATCAATAATGAAGGCAAATTGAACAAAAGCTCGGATACAACTGGTTTGAAATACAAGATAGGAGTTGAATATCGAGGATCAACTAGCCAAAGTTTGACACCCAAAAAACCGTTAGGAATTGAAACTCGAAACGAAAAAGGAGACAATTTAAATGTAAGCCTATTAGGACTTCCCGCCGACAATGATTGGGTGATTATCACTCCCTATAGTGATAAAACGCTTATTAGAGATCATTTATCCTATACGTTTGCTCGCCAAATGAATCGATATGCCAGCCGTACAAAATTTGTTGAACTCATATTAAATGGCCGATATTATGGGGTTTGCTTTTTGGGCGAAAAAATAAAACAAGGAAAAGAAAGAGTAAATATTTCAAAATTAAAAGCTACAGACATTGCGGGTGACGACCTAACTGGAGGGTATATTTTAAAAATTGATAAAACCTCAGGCAGTAAATCAAGAAGTTGGAATTCCGCTTATTTAGCCCCACTCAAGCCACCCACCTTTCAAATCGAGTACCCAAAGCTAGAGGATATAAAAGAGGAGCAATTTAACTATATCCGAAAATATGTCAATGATTTTGAAAGTCGACTGCAATCCAATGATTTTAAAGACCCTGAAAAAGGCTATGCTAAAGTGGCGGATATCGATTCATTTGTCGACTTTTTTTTGGTAAACGAGCTTACAAGAAATGTGGACGGTTATAGGCTAAGTACTTTTTTTTATAAAGATAAAGATAGTAAAAACGGGAAATTGACCATGGGTCCTGTTTGGGATTTTAATTTAGCTTTTGGAAACGCCAATTATTGTGAGGGTTGGAATATTTCTGGTTGGGCTTATCGGTTCAATGAAGTGTGCCCAAACGACCCCGCAAATGGTGTACCGTTTTGGTGGGAAAAATTATTGAGGGATGAAAGCTTTCAAGCAAAGCTTAAAAAAAGATGGAAAGAACTCAGAAATGGGTCACTTTCAAATGAAAATATATTCTTCCAATTCGATTCTTCAACCAATCTATTGGAAGAGGCTCAGCTAAGAAATTTTAATGAATGGCCTATACTCGGGCGTTACGTTTGGCCCAATAATTATGTAGGCATTACTTATAATGATGAAATAAGTTATGCCAAAAAGTGGATAACAGACCGACTTGTTTGGATGGATGCCTCTGCAGTTTTAAATTCTGATCTTTTGGCAGAAGAAGCCATAAAGGTGGACATTGAAAAGCCATTTATTTATCCAAATCCCATGGCTTCGCAATCAAAAATAAGCTTCGGAACCACTAAAAAACAATTTGTGGAGGCTACAATTAAAGATATTTCTGGCAAAACTGTATACACCATTCTCAAACAATATTTAGATATTGGTGCTTTTGAATTCACCTTCGAAAGGAATAATTTACCATCAGGAATGTATTTTTTTAGTCTAGAAAAAGACCATAAAACCGCTTATTATCAAAAGATTATATTAAATTAGACTTGTAATTATTCAACAAGTAAAACTTTACTAGGATGAAGAACCTTATTTTTATTTGGTTAATAGTAGCAGCTAAGTCAACAATTGCCCAGCAGACTGGGCTTACAGAATCCTATCCATTTCAGAAACTGGGTCATAATCCTGCTTTGGCAAGTCTTGACCAAAAACTACATGCAGTAGTTTTAGGCCAATATGGAGACCTAAATGAAACCGAAAATCTCAAGAATTACTATTTGGCAATGGAAGTGCCGATCCTTAAATCAATGGGGCTGGCGGTTCAATATTCAGACTATTCTTATAATTACACTTATCTCAAAAACCTATCTTTGAGTATTTCCAAACACATCAAATTGGGTGAAAATACCACTTTCTCTTATGGTTTTACTGGTGGGCAGGTAAACACAACAATTGATTATGAAAATAATAATACACTTACTGTTGTAAAGGAAGCGGATAAAAATTCCTCCGCAATCATTTCAAAAACACCAATCAACAGCGCTGGCCAATATTCAGAGAATCAATATTTATTAGGTGCGGGTGTTTTTTTAAATGCTAATCAATGGCATATTGGAATTGCGATTCCAAATATAATTAAAAACCAGATTCCTTTAGTCATTGATCCAAATACTCAGGTAGTGTTGGAGCGACCTGCTTATTTTTCATTAGAAAAGGATTTCAAATTATCTGATAAATTGAAGTTGACCTCGGGCGGATTGTATCGTTTCACAAAAAATCCCTATCAAAAAGGTTTGGATATTCAATCAAGTGTGATGTTGAATGAAAAATATAGCCTAGGCCTTTGGTACCAGCGAATTGGGGCCGAGCAGATCAAAAATCAAAATAAACCATTACTGGTAGTGGCCGAAATTATTATAAAAAAAGCAAGATTAGCTTATAGTGTGAACTTAATAAATAATTCAAGTAGCTATTCAAATATCAAACAACAAATAATGCTTCGATTGGATATTGATTATCTGAAAAAGAAACAAAAAATATGAATTTGATTCCAATCAAAAGTTTACAAGAATACATTTTGAAACAAAATCTAATCCTCACGTTTGTACTATTTATCTTCCATATAAATATATCAACAGCTCAACAAGAGGCTCTATATGTAACTTATCCGCAAAACCCATTGGCTATTAACCCAGCTTATGCGGGCAGTAATGGCATTGCATCCATTTCAATAATAGTCAGGAAACAATCTCTGGTTTTGCAAGGGGCAGGATCCTCCCAATATTTGTCTTACAATACACCATTGGCCAAAGGTAAATTTGGGATGGGTATTCAAGCCTTTAACTCTAGCTTTGGACAAACCGTAGGAGGCGGAACGGGCTTTGATTTAAGTGGTAATTTTAGACATCATTTTACAGATAGTATCTCAATATCTATTGGTGCTCAAGCGGGTTTTGTGCAGATACCAGGCTATTTATCAGGTGCTTATGATTTCAAACCCGTAGCAGGCGCTGGTGCTTATTT
>JAZKGO010000043.1:43163-61849 GCA_040385875.1 Bacteroidota bacterium | reverse complement strand
CAAACTGGTCGAAGCTCCAATTTAGGCCTTTATACATTCACCTTGCGATATGACTTTGATAATTTAACTGGCAAAATCAACAATTTCAGATTTTTCTAGTTTTATGCAAAAAATCTATTCTTGAGCAATTTAAAAGTCAAAAAATCTGTTTATTAACCAAACAATTTGAAATTTTATTGAATTAAAACAAGCCAGTTGAAGAGTTTATTGTAAATATATTTCAATTTTTGTTTTCTTTAATTTATTTAATATTTCCAAGAAATTTTTAAATTTTCTCCTAAAAACTTATCAATAATGCGTTTTAATAAATTGCATCTTTTAACTTTGTTTAAAATAGTTATTTTATAAATGGATTCATTTTCTTTTTTAGCCAATGCAGATGTGGCAGCCATTTCTGACCTGTATGAGTCATATAAAAATGACGTAAATTCGGTTGATGAAAGTTGGCAAAAATTTTTCAAGGGCTTCGATTTTTCTTTGACTTGGGGGGAGCAAAAAGCCACCACAAATGGCACAATTACTTCTACTGATACTAATCAGGTTCAAAAAGAAATGGCTGTGATCAGTCTGATTAAGGCTTTTAGATCTAGAGGTCACTTATTGGCTCAAACCAATCCAGTGAGAGGTAGAAAAGACCGCAGACCCAGACTCGACTTGGGCGATTATTCCCTTTCTGATGCTGATTTAGAAGTTGAATTTGAAGCGGGTAAATTTCTTGGAATCGGCAAATCCAAATTGAGTACTATCATTGGTACATTGAATAAAATTTATTCAGGCCATATTGGTTTCGAATATTCCTATATAAGAGAGCCTGACGTAAAAGAATGGCTTCGCAACAAAATAGAAAAAGAGGCAGTTGCTTTTAATTTGCCAATTGACGAAAAAAAGCAAATTTTAGAAAAACTGAATGAGGCAGTCGTTTTTGAAAACTTCCTCCACACCAAATTTTTAGGTCAAAAGCGGTTTTCATTAGAAGGTGGCGAAACCACCATTCCTGCTTTAGATGCCATCATCAATAAAGCCGCAGAGCTTGGTACTCAAGAAGTTATGATTGGCATGGCGCATAGAGGAAGGCTCAATATTTTGGCAAACATTATGGGTAAAAGCTATGAAGCGATATTTGATGGTTTCGAAGGCAATGTACCAGATGAAGTTCATGGCGATGGTGACGTAAAATACCATTTAGGTTATTCATCCAAATATATTACTCCTTCTCAAAAAGAAATTTCGCTAAAATTGGCACCCAACCCCTCCCATTTGGAAGCTGTAAATCCAGTGGTGGAGGGCTTTTGCAGAGCAAGAGCGGATGCCCACTATGAGGGTGATTATGATAAAATATTACCCATCGTAATTCATGGTGATGCAGCAGTGGCTGGTCAAGGGATTGTATATGAGGTAACACAAATGGCCAAATTGAAGGGCTATGAAACTGGAGGCACATTACATTTTGTGATTAACAATCAAGTAGGTTTTACTACTGATTTTGAGGATGCTCGCTCGTCTATTTATTGTACAGATATCGCTAAAATTATTGATGCTCCAGTATTTCACGTAAATGGAGATGATCCTGAAGCAGTAGTTTTTGTTTCAAAAATGGCAGTGGAATTTCGTGCAGCATTTAACAGAGACGTATTTATTGATATGGTCTGCTATCGTAGATATGGCCATAATGAGTCAGATGAGCCAAAATTCACCCAACCTACTCTCTATAATATTATAGCTTCCCATCCAAATCCAAGAGAAATATACAATCAAAAACTGGTAGCCCAAGGCGATGTGCATGCTGAACTAGCCATACAGATGGATTCTGAATTTAAAGCTGAATTACAAGCTAGACTAGATGAGGTAAAGCAAAAAATAAGACCTCCTTACAAGCCATTAAAATTGGATAATCGTTGGGCTGAGTTGCGTTTTTCAGAAAATAAAGATTTTGAAAATTCGCCGGAAACAGGAATTTCATTAGAAACAATTTCCAAAATTAGTAAGGCGATTACAAAACTTCCCGCCAATTTTAAAGCACTTAAGCAAATTGAAAAATTATTGACAGATCGAAAAGCCTATTTTGAAAGTGGGCAATTGAATTGGGCAACTGCGGAATTGCTAGCTTATGGCTCGATACTTTTAGAAAATAAAATTGTAAGAGTTTCTGGTCAGGATGTGCAGCGTGGTACATTTTCGCATAGGCATGCGGTATTGCATGAAGCGGATACAAATGAATCTTACAATTCATTGAATTATATTGATGCCGATCAGGAAAAATTGCAAATATACAATTCGTTGCTATCTGAATATGGTGTTTTAGGATTTGAATTTGGCTATGCCTTGGCTAATCCAGATGCTTTGGTGGTATGGGAAGCTCAATTTGGCGACTTTGCCAATGGAGCCCAGACCATGATTGACCAGTTTATTTGCTCGAATGAATCGAAATGGCAAACACAGAATGGATTAGTAATGTTATTGCCACACGGCTATGAAGGCCAGGGACCAGAGCATTCAAATGCCCGTCCTGAGCGATTTTTACAATTAGCGGCTGAAGACAATATGGTTATTTGTAATATCACCACTCCAAGTAATATTTTTCATGCTTTAAGGAGACAACTCAGTTGGGATTTCAGAAAACCATTAGTGGTAATGTCTCCTAAATCCCTTTTCCGTCATCCTAAGGTAGTTTCACCTATCGAAAACTTTGTAAAAGGCTCTTTTACTGAAGTATATGGTGATAGCTTTGCAGATTCTAAAAAAGTAAAAAAAGTGCTACTTTGTTCGGGTAAAATATTCTTTGATTTAGCAGAAAAACAGGAAAAAGATAACCGTAAAGATGTTGCTATCATTAGAATAGAGCAATTGCACCCTTTCCCTAATGCTAAAGTGGATGCAGAATTAGCAAAATACAAAAATGCGTCGGTGCACTGGGTACAAGAGGAACCTGAAAATATGGGATATTGGTCTTATATTATTCGTGAATATGGGTGGAAAGTTTTTGAAGGATTGGTGGCTCGTAAGAAGAGCGCCTCTCCAGCCACCGGTTTCTTGAAAGTACATAATGAGGAGCAAGTTAATTTAATTGAAAGGGCTTTTTCCTAGATGAAATTTTAACAAAAACGCAAAAAACTCAAAGTAATAATAGGCAAAAACCAACCAATAACAATAATACAAAAATTAATAATATTGAAAATATATGGCAATTGAAATGAAAGTGCCACCAGTTGGTGAGTCCATAACAGAAGTTACTTTATCATCATGGAAAAAGAAAACAGGCGATTCTGTACAACGAGATGAGATTATCTGTGAATTAGAATCAGATAAAGCTACTTTTGAGTTGCCTGCTGAAGCAAATGGTGTGCTTACCATTATTGCCAAAGAAGGAGATGTAATCGCTATTGGTGGTATTATTTGTAGTATTGCAACAACTGAAACCACCCCTGTAATTCCTCCAGCTATTGAGGAAACAAAATTACCTGTTGAGTCCATTGCTGAACCTGCAAAAGTAGTGCCTCCAGTAGTTGAAAACAAATCAGAAAATTCCGTGATAGAAATAAAAATACCTGCGGTGGGTGAATCAATCACCGAGGTGACAATCGCAAGTTGGAGTAAAAAAGAAGGTGACTCCGTAAAAATGGACGAGGTATTATGCGAATTAGAATCGGACAAAGCCACTTTTGAATTACCTGCCGAAGCGGGTGGTATTCTGCACATTGTGGCACAAGCTGGTGCAGTAGTTCCGATAGGAGGCATTGTGGCCACCATTTCATCAAACGGTGCGGCTACAGTTTCAAATAATGATAAAGCTGCTACTATTGTCGCTGCACCATCTACTCCTCAATTAACTGAAAATAATCATGCTGGGCAGCCAACTCCAGTGGCAACAAATATTTTAGCTGAAAAGGGTATTGATCCTAAATCAGTTGAAGGAACTGGTGTGGGTGGTAAAATTACAAAAGAAGATGCCCTTCAAGCTACTAAAGTAAGCGTACCGGTCAAAACTGAAGTTGCAGCTCCAGTTAAGGAAGTGTCAGGACCAGTTATGAGCGCAGATAATAGGGGGCAGCGAAGAGAAAAAATGTCATCACTTCGTAAAACAGTGGCAAGAAGATTGGTAGCAGTTAAAAATGAAACGGCTATGCTTACTACTTTCAATGAAGTAGATATGAAGCCAATTATGGACTTGAGAGCACTTTATAAAGATAAATTTAAAGAGAAACATGGTGTTGGGCTAGGCTTTATGTCATTTTTCACTAAGGCAGTATGTGTGGCATTGAAAGATTTCCCCTCTGTGAATGCTAAAATTGACGGAGAAGAAATTGTATTCAATGATTTCTGTGATATTTCAATTGCGGTATCAGCACCAAAAGGCTTGGTTGTACCAGTAATCAGAAATGCAGAAGCGCTATCACTAGCAGGTATTGAAAAAGAAGTAGTAAGATTAGCCACAAAAGCCAAAGAAAATAAGCTTACTTTAGAAGAAATGAGTGGGGGTACTTTTACCATCACCAATGGCGGTATTTTTGGCTCAATGCTCTCAACTCCAATCATTAACGCACCACAAGTAGCCATTTTAGGGATGCATAATATAGTGGAACGTGCTGTGGTGGTGGGTGGTCAAATAGTAGTGAGGCCGATTATGTATTTGGCCCTGTCTTACGATCATCGTATCATTGATGGCAAAGAATCGGTGAGTTTTCTGGTAAGAGTCAAGCAGCTTTTAGAAGATCCCGCACGGTTACTTTTAGATATTTAAATTTCAAATTTATTCAAAAAAAGGCATGTGATACATGCCTTTTTTTATAAAATAGTTTTAAAATTATGATTTGGGAATATAAAACAGCATTAAATGAACTAAAATCGGATGTTTATAATACAAATAGCCAAAAAGAGTTCAATGTAATTGAAACAGACCAATTTTTAAATATTATGGGTCAAAATAATTGGGAGCTAGTAAATGTAAATCCGATACTAAATAATGGTGTGACCACTCATTTTGCCTATTTTTTTAAGAGATTATTGACAAATCAATCAACAAGCTTGCCTGATATTGGCTATGATATAGACCATAATGGTATTCCAGGCTCACAATTATAGAGATTCATTTAAGCTGATTGGGAAACAAAACTTCAATAGGAATTTCGATCGGCTATCAATAAAAAATGATTATTTTTGCAAATGATTTCATCAACAAAGCAGCGTTATTATTTCGATAACGCCGCCACCACCCCAATTGATCCGCAAGTTTTAGAGGCAATGATGCCCTATTTGCAAACAAATTTTGGCAATCCTTCCTCTATTCACTCACATGGTCGTGAAGTACGCTCTGCTATTGAAAAAGCTCGTAAGACGGTTGCTAATCTGTTGAATTGCTCTACTTCGGAAATATTTTTCACCTCAGGAGGCACAGAGGCTGATAATACTGCCATTATCAATTCGGTAATAAAGTATGATATCAAACAGGCCATTACCTCTAAAATTGAGCATCATGCCGTATTACATACTTTGCAAAGCCTTGAAAATCAAGGAGTTTTGCAAGTTTCTTATGTTAATTTGGATGAAAAAGGCAATGTAGATTTGGTGCATTTGGAGCAACTTTTGGCAAAAAATGAGAAATCAATTGTTTCGCTCATGCATGGCAATAATGAAATTGGCAACCTGATTGATTTTGGCCAATTGTCTGAAATTTGCAATAGATACAATACCGTTTTGCATTCTGATACTGTGCAAACGATGGGTCATTATGTGCACGATTTACAAAAAATGAATACCGATTTTATAGTTGGGGCAGCGCATAAATTTCATGGCCCCAAAGGGGTTGGCTTTTTATATATCAACGGCAATTTAAAAATTGAACCTTATCTACATGGCGGCTCACAGGAGCGCAATATGCGTGGCGGCACTGAAAATGTCTATGGAATAATTGGACTTGCCAAGGCATTAGAAATAGCATATGAGGGTATGGAAAGCCATCAAAAACATATCGAAAAACTCAAAGTAAAATTAAGAGATGGATTGAGTAGTAAAATCCCAAATATTACCTTCAACGGCGAATCAGCGGATTTGGATAAAAGCTTGTATACAGTGCTTAATGTGAGTTTTCCGCCAATGGAAGAGGCCGATATGTTGCTTTTCAATCTCGATATCAATAAGATTTCCGCCTCTGGAGGGAGCGCTTGCACTTCAGGCTCCAACATCGGCTCGCATGTATTGACAGCCATTGGTGTTTCTCCATATAGGCCTTCTGTTCGTTTTTCATTTTCAAAATACAATACTGAAGCTGAGGTCGATTATTTGATTGAAAAAGTTGGAGAGATTATTGAAGTTTAGTGATGAGTTATTAGTGAAGAACGATGAGTATAAATTATTTCTTATAGTTAAATCCCAATTCTTAGCTCTCATCACTCATCGACTCTTATAAAATTACCAAGCAACTTTCAAGACTCATCCCTCTTGAGCCTTTGATAAGTATGTGACTATCAGTCACTTTATGTTCTTGAAGCCAAACATGGAGACCAAATTTATCGGGAAAATAATAAGCTTTTGGCAAATGTATGAGCGCATTTTGCATGAGTGGTCCGACAAGCAGTATCGTGTCGAATTTGCAGTTTTTGAGTAATAGACCTAATAACTCATGTTCTTTAGGTCCCTCCTCCCCTAGCTCAAACATATCACCCAAAATCACCATTTTTTTATTGGCTTTCAGATTATTGAAATTGGTGATGGCAGCTGCCATACTCGATGGGTTGGCATTATAAGCATCCATTAATACTAAATTAGTACCTTTTGCAATAAATTGAGAGCGATTATTATCCGGTTGGTAATCTTTAATTGCCTGATTGGCAGCATTATCAGTTACTTCAAAGTATTTTCCAATTGCCAGAGCATTTACAATATTTTCAAAATTGTATTTACCCGTCAAATGCGTCTTAATAAGTTCCCTTTCTGTATTCCAATAGTTTACAAATGGAATTTCAGTTTCCATTTGTAAATTAATAAGTCCTTCTTTAACTTGGTATTCAACCTTTTCTTTAAATGCTCTTCGGTTGGACAATTCAACCAAAATTTCATTTTCACCATTCACAAAAACCGTCCCGTTATGATCAGAAAGCCAGTCGTAAAGCTCCCCTTTTCCTTTTTTCACCCCTTCCATTCCTCCAAACCCTTCTAAATGTGCTTTCCCAATATTTGTAATCAATCCATGAGTAGGTTCACAAATTGCCACTAGACCTTTAATATCACCCACAAAATTGGCCCCCATTTCAATAATTGCCACTTCCGTATTAGCTGGCATTGAAAGTAAGGTGAGTGGTACCCCGATATGATTGTTAAGATTACCTTTTGTGGCATGAGTTCTATATTTTTTAGATAAAACACTGTTTATCAGTTCCTTAGTAGTCGTTTTTCCATTAGAGCCGGTGAGTCCTATTACTGGAATATCAAATTGCTTTCTATGAAAATTAGCCAAATCTTGCAAAGCTTTCAGTCCACTTTCGACCAAAAGAATGTTTGGATGAGTTACAAAGTCAGGTTCATCGACTACGGCATATTTTGCACCCAATTCTAATGCCTTTTCAGCTAAGGTATTGGCATTGAAATTGGGTCCTTTTAAAGCAAAAAACAGGCTTTCCTTTCCAATATTTCGAGTATCTGTGGATACACCTGAGCCCTCCTTATACTTTTGATAAAGTTCAGTAATCGATATAAAATTCATAGTTTACAATTTCACAAAATTAGCCTTTTTTAACAGAAATAATTGAATAAAATAAATGGAATATTAATTTTCAAATGAAAAATAAATGCATTAGATTGCAAAATAAATAAAAAATATCACAATGACTGAGAGTTATTCAAGAAGGAAAATATTAAAAAATTTGGGACTTTCAATTGGAGTTTCTTCACTACCCAATTTATCAGTCTGGGCTGAAACCGAAGAAGGGTTACCCATTAATTTACCAAAGCAATCTAAAATTTCAGGTTTGGAGAAACCCGTCACCGCAATAGTTTTAGGGGCAGGTAATCGGGGTAATATTTATGGTGGATATGCATTACAATACCCTGATAATCTGGATATTATAGGCGTAGCAGAACCCATTGAATTGCGAATAAATAAATTTTCAGAGAAACATAGTATACCTAAAAATCATCAATTTAAAACTTGGGAGGATGTTTTCAAGCAACCAAAATTTGCCAATGCAATCATCATTACCACCCCAGACAACTTGCACTATGTCCCTTGTATGAAGGCTCTCTCAATGGGTTATGATATCTTATTGGAAAAACCGATTTCACCATCAGAACAAGAATGCAGGAATATTTTGACAATGTCGAAAAAAACAAATAGAATAGTGGCGGTATGTCATGTGCTCAGATATGCCCCTTATTTTGTAAAACTGAAAGAATTGATTCAATCGGGGGCTATTGGTGAAATAGTGAGTATGCAACATTTAGAACCTATCAGTTACTGGCACATGACTGACTCTTATGTGCGGGGCAACTGGCATAATAGCAAAGTGACAACACCGATAATTTTGGCCAAATCTTGTCACGATTTGGATATTATCCGATGGTTAATGGATAAACCCGCTAAAAATATTCAGGCATTTGGAAGCTTAAAATGGTTCAGAAAGGAAAATGATCCAGCTGGAAGTACCGCAAGATGTACTGATGGTTGTAAAATTGAAAAAGAATGTCCTTTTTCAGCAGTTCAAATCTATTATAGAGATCGTAAACGACTAAAAAGGTTCGATTTACCAGAAAATACAGAAAAACAGGGTGAGGCTATTTTAGAAATTTTAAAAACCACAAATTATGGTAGATGCGTTTATAAAATGGAAAATGACCAGCCCGATCACTATACCACCAATATTTTGTTTGAAGGCGGTGCTACTGCCAGCTTTTCAATGGAGGCATTTACCTCTTATGAAGGCCGTAGAACCCGTATAATGGGTACAATGGGCGATATAGTTGGAGACATGACTTCCTTTGAACTCACAGATTTCAGAACCAATAAAAAGACCAACTGGATGCATGAATCCGATGCACATGGCGGGGGCGACTGGCACTTAGTTGAAAATTGGATTCAGGCAGTTGCTAAACAAAATGCCAACTTATTGTCTTCATCTATTGATGTTTCAATCGAAAGTCACGTGATGGGATTTTTGGCAGAAAAAAGCCGATTGAATAATAAAGTGGAGAAAATTATCATCAAATAGCCATGTTGCTTCTTTGAAAAACTTTCTTGAAGTTACTTTTCATAACATCAATTAGTTCATAATCAGCTATTTGTAAGATCTCTACAGACTTATTATAGATTTCAATAATTGAAATTGAAGAAGTGTCAGTTTCTAAAAATAAATGGTTTTTAGGTATGTAACCAATTAATTTGAAAGCATTTGATTTTTCATTTAGAATCACAGAACCTAAAGAAATATAAAATTGATGTGCAATGAGCTGATCTAAAATCTGACGATTTTGATTGAAGCCATGGACAATCATCGGAACTTTTGGCCTCAGTGTTTTTTTAATTGAAATAAGCTCTGAAAAGGCTTTCACACAATGAATAACGATTGGCTTATTCAACTTTTCAGCTATCAATATTTGCCTTTCAAAAATTTCTATTTGTAAATCAAAATCTGTTTTACAAATTTTATCAAGCCCTATTTCACCAATGGCCAAAACATTCTTATTCTTGGCTAACGCTTCTAAGATTTCTAAATCTGTTAATTTATTTTCTTGATTTAAATACCAAGGATGCAAACCCATCGAATAAAAACCCTTTTTAATAGGAAAAATGGATTGGTTGGCAATAATATTTTTAATCGACAGTGCGTTCGCTTTTTCACTCAATTGGTGCGTATGAATATCGATAAAATCTTCCATCAAGTAAAAACAATTTAACAAAAAAAGAACTCCTCATTGAATGAAGAGTTCTATTATAAGTATGACTGAATGTCTAAAATTTAATTCGCTGCCAAAGCCTCAGCACCACCCACAATCTCTAATATTTCTTTAGTAATCGCTGCTTGTCGTGATCGGTTGTATACCAGTTTCAATTCTTTCAATAACTCTCCTGCATTGTCTGTGGCCTTATCCATTGCGGTCATTCTTGCTCCATGTTCAGCTGCGTTTGATTCCAAAACAGATTTATACAATTGTAGTTTCAAACTTTTAGGAATCAAATCGTTAATAATCTGCTCCTCCGAAGGTTCAAAAATAAAATCGTTATTTGAACTTTCTTTTTTGGCTACTTTTTTAGGCGCAATTGGTAAAAATTGTTCAGTTGAAAGTACTTGTGTGGCCACATTTTTGAATTGGTTATACACAATTTCTACCGCATCATATTTACCCTCTACAAATCCAGCCATTGCCTCCTCAGCCGCTTTTCTCACCGTTACAAAACTCAAATTTGAGTAAGTAAATATGTGATTTCCAGCAATTTTATAGCCTCTTTTTGTGAAAAATTCAGCTCCCTTTTTGCCAATTGGCATGATGGTAATATTACCAGAAGCTTTTTGGTTTGGATATTTTTCTTCAATTACCGCCAAAGCTGCCTTAGCAACATTGGCATTGAAAGCACCACAAAGACCTCTATCAGAAGTAACTACAATTACTAATAAACTTTCAACAGGTCTTGCAATTTTAAAAGGATTTGAAAGAGCTACTTCTGCATTAGCAGAAACAGAAGCCAACAAATCCATCATTTTATTGGCATAAGGCCTTAATTGGATGGTAGCATCTTGTGCCCGTCTCAATTTTGCAGCCGAAACCATTTTCATGGCTTTGGTAATCTGTTGAGTGGAGTTTACCGATACTATTCTATTTCTTACTTCTTTTAATGAAGGCATATCTAGTTATGAGTTATGAGATATGAGTTGCGAGTGAAAAGGGTTTTACTTATCACTTATAACTTATCACTTATCACTAATTTTAAGCTTTATATCTTGCTGTTAAGTCTTTAGCTACTTCTTTCAAAACAGGAATTGCATCATCCAATTTACCTGCTTTTAAAGCCGCCAATGTATCTTTGTGCGAAGCTGTCAACAAGGTTACGAATTCCTTTTCGAATTCACGTACTCTGTTCACTGGTACATCGTCAATCAAACCTTGGGTTGCCAAATAAATCATAGCTACTTGATCTTCAACACGTTGTGGTTGCCCTTGACCTTGTTTCAACATTTCCAAGTTACGCTTGCCACGCTCAATTGTCAATTTAGTTGAAGCATCCAAATCGGAACCAAATTTTGCAAAAGCTTCTAATTCACGGAACTGAGCCTGATCCAATTTTAATGTACCTGCTACCTTTTTCATTGATTTAATTTGGGCATTACCACCCACACGTGATACCGAAATACCTACGTTAATAGCTGGACGAATACCTGCATTGAAAAGGTTGGTTTCCAAAAATATCTGTCCGTCAGTAATCGAAATTACGTTAGTAGGGATATAAGCTGATACGTCACCCGCTTGAGTTTCAATAATCGGAAGGGCTGTCAATGATCCACCACCTTTTACTTTGTTTTTCAAAGAAGCTGGCAAGTCGTTCATATTAGCTGCAATCTCATCAGATGAAGTAATTTTAGCAGCACGCTCCAATAAACGGCTATGCAAATAAAATACGTCACCAGGATAAGCCTCACGCCCTGGCGGACGACGAAGCAATAAAGAAACTTCACGATAAGAAACCGCTTGTTTAGACAAATCGTCATAAATAATCAAAGCATGACGACCAGTATCACGGAAAAATTCGCCGATGGCAGCACCGGTAAATGGAGCAAAAAATTGCATCGGTGATGGATCAGAAGCACCCGCACATACAATTGTAGTATAATCCATGGCACCAGCTTTACGCAAAGCTTGCTCCACTTGTTTGATGGTAGATTGCTTTTGACCACAAGCTACATATATACAATAAACTGGGTTACCAGCTTCGTAAAATTCTTTTTGGTTGATAATAGTATCAATTGCAACTGTAGTTTTACCAGTTTGACGGTCACCAATGATCAACTCACGTTGGCCACGACCAATTGGAATCATCGCATCGATTGACTTGATACCAGTTTGCAAAGGCTCAGTTACAGGCTGACGGAAAATTACACCCGGTGCTTTACGCTCCAATGGCATTTCAAAAGTTTCTCCTAAAATAGGGCCATTACCATCAATTGGCTCACCCAATGTATTTACAACACGACCCAAAATACCATCGCCAACTTTGATACCAGCAATTTCATTTGAACGTTTTACTGTTGCACCTTCCTTAATGTCAGACGAGTGGCCCAATAATACGGCCCCTACGTTGTCTTCTTCAAGGTTTAGGGCTAAAGCTTTTAGTCCGTTTTCGAATACAAGTAGCTCACCTGCTTGTACTTTTGAAAGCCCGTAAATACGAGCAACACCGTCACCGATTTGGAGTACGGTGCCTACTTCTTCTAGTTCGGTTTCTGTTTTTGCATTTGAGAGTTGCTCTCTCAAAATGGCTGAAACTTCGTCTGGTCTTACTGATGCCATATTGTGAATTTGAAAATTTTTGATTTGAAAATTAAAAAATAGGTAGAATCGGGATGAATTCACCTCATTTTCGGGTGCAAAATTACTTAGAAAATTTCACAATTCCATGATATAAGAAATATTTTTGGCATAAAAATTATACTTTTTTGAGAAAAGAACAATTTAAACTCTCAAAAAAATAAATTGAATACTAACCAAGAAATTTCTCAATTAGAAATAGGTTTGTCGATTATTAAATTTTAAGAAAAGATTTTATTTTTTCCACCAATACCTCATTGATTTTCACATAACTTTCCTGCGTCCAGCCAGCAATATGAGGGGTGAATATGGTATTAGGAAGAGCTGCTAATGAATCAAATATTTGCTTTTCCTCTTGATTCAAATCTTTAATCTTCTCATTTTCAAACACATCCAAGCAAGCTCCTAAAACTTTTCCTGAATGCAAAGCTTCTAGTAAATCTTTTAAAACAACAATTTCGCCTCTGGCAATATTAATCAAGAAGATTTTTTTTTTAAACTTTTTGAGAAAATCTGAATTCACCATTTTATTGGTTAATTCCGTTAGTGGAACATGGATACTAAGAATATCGGCCTTTTCAAATATTTCATTCATTGTGGCTTTTTTTGCAAAATTATTGCCAATATTTTTGTCAAATTTATCAAAAGCCAACACCTCTACCCCAAAGCCCGAAAGTCGCTGAGCGGTGGCTTGTCCATTGTTCCCAAATCCAATAATACCCCAAGTTTTACCCATCAACTCGAGCCCTCGATTGGCCTCCCTATGCCAAATCCCATTTTTAACTTCGGCATTTGCCAAATTAATTTTATTAAAAAGGCACAGTATCATAGCTAAAGTATGCTCAGCCACCGCATCTCTGTTGCCTTCATTGGCAGCAAAAAGCTCAATTTTTCGATTTTTGGTTTCTTCCAAATCAATCAAATCAAGGCCTGCTCCCGCTCTGGCAATAAATTTTAAATTATTCCCAAAATCTAATAAATCTTTATCAACTACGGTTTTACTTCTTATGATAAGCCCTTCATAATGAGATAGTTCAGTCTTTATTTCGTCTCTTTTGATGGTGGGTTGATAGCTATACTGTATTCCAATTTTATCCAACATTTCAAATAATGAAGGATGCATTTCATCAGCTATGAGTACATTCCAGTTCATGTTTTTGATTTGAAAAATGAAAATGAGTAAGTAGAATAATTTTAATAACTAACGTCTTTGGTAAATAAATGGCTAATGGCATACTTTTCGGTATAGGCTTCCAAGGTACTGAAGAAAAAGAAATTTTTCTTATTGGTGGTATGTCGTCTGAATATTTTTATGATTGGCTGATTGACCTCAATGTTCAGATTTTCCGCCACAATTTCATTGGCACTAATGCCCTTCATGAACTGCTCGACATTGGTAATTTCAATTAAGTGCTTGATTCTCAATGTTTTCAAAAGGGATCCATCAATAAAATCATCCACACAAAGTTTATCCAATTTTAAATTCGGAATAAAGTAATATTCAAGCATGACTGGGTCTTCGTCCACATATCGGATACGTTTTATGCAAACGCAATTCATTTTTAGCTCAATAGGAGTGAGTGGATAGAAAAAATCTTGTGGCCAAGGCATTATCCATGGTTTTTTTACCAGTTTTGTGGTAATGCCATGCATCTTTTTTTGACCCAATTCTTTAAAATTTTTGAAAGCCAAAAGCCCCAAAAACCCTCTTTCACTTTGCACAAAGCTTCCTTTTCCTTTTTCTTTGAAAATATATCCTTCTTTTACTAACTCATCCAAAGCCTGCCGCACTGTAACCCTTGTAGTTTTGAACAATGCAGCCAATTCATTTTCACTGGGTAATAAATCGCCAGTTTTGAAAACCCCCAACAATATTTTTTGCTTGAGATCCTGATACATTATTCGGTATTGCAACTTTTCCATTTGGGTAGATAAAGATTTTTAATGGCAAATTTTGAATCTAATTTACAATTCTAAAATTTAATATTTTGCATTGTTTAAAATAAATATAGTCGATAATTATTTTTTGAATTTTATAAATAATCGGCAAAACAGCTGATTCTGGCGACAAAAGCAACTTTTTTTTCAAAATAAGAAAATAGGCACAAAAATATGTGCATAAATAATAAATTGTAATCCCCTTTTATATTTAGTTCGTAACTTCACGAAATTTTTTATATTAAAATGAGTCAACAAAAACCTATCATTGGAATTACTTTGGGCGATTACAACGGAATTGGGCCTGAAGTAATTTTAAAAGCTTTGCAACAGAATGCATTGATAAAACTTTGCACCCCAATAATTTACGGCTCCAACAAAGTAATAAATTTTTATAAAAACCAATTAGGCCTAAAAGATTGGCAACTTTTTGGTTGCCAAAAAGCCGAAATGGCGAATCCAAAAGCTACCAATATTATCAATTGCTTCCATGATCACCAGACAGAGATTGAACCTGGTAAAGTGACTTCTGAGGCTGGAAAAGCCGCTTTTGATTGTTTGAAAAGAGCAACTGACGACTTAAAAGAGGGGAAAATTGACGCTTTGGTAACCGCACCGATTAATAAAAACAATATTCAAGGGGTTGACTTTAAGTTTCCTGGACACACTGAATACCTCGCAGATGCTTTTGGGATAAAAGACAATCTGATGTTTTTGGTAAGCGATGTACTAAGAGTGGGTGTGGTTACAGGCCATGTGCCTATTGAAAAAGTAAAAGAATTAATAACCAAAAAAGCCATTTCTTCAAAGTTAGATTTAATGCTTTCATCGCTCAAGAATGATTTTGGCATCCAAAAACCAAGAATTGCGGTATTAGGATTAAACCCTCATGCTGGCGAAGAAGGGCTTTTAGGCACACAAGAAAAGGATATTATCGGCCCACTCACCAAAGAGTATCGAGAAAAAAAACAATTGGTTTTTGGGCCTTTCCCTGCTGATGGTTTTTTTGGAAATACTCAATTTAAGCAATTTGATGCCGTTTTAGCCATGTATCATGACCAAGGCCTCATTCCTTTTAAATCAATAGCTTTTGAAACTGGAGTAAATTTCACGGCTGGTATGCCAGCTATTCGAACCTCGCCAGACCATGGCACAGCTTATGATATTTCGGGAAAAAACAAGGCCAACGAAAATTCAATGTTACATGCCATTTTTACGGCTATTGAAATTAACAATGTGCGAAAGAATGAGCTCACAAGCTCTTAAATTGTTTAAAACAAATACTAACAAAAATCATAATACTTAACCAGAAAAATTAAAATTATGCTTAAATCAATGACAGGCTTCGGCCGATCGGTTTCTGAAATAGATGGTTTTATAGTAACAGTAGAAATTAAAACGTTGAATTCGAAACAAACGGATATCTACTGCAGACTACCTAGAAGTTTGAGCAGTAAGGAAATAGAAATTAGAAATCTTTTGAATCAGGTACTCGAGCGAGGAAAAATAGAACTGAACCTAAATCTCCAAAAGTCAGCGGAAAGAGACAATGCAGTGAGTATTAATCGACCTTTAGTGAATGTATATCTTAACGACATTTTGGATTCAGCAAAGGGCTTTTTCTCTGATTTTTCAAATGAAGAGGCTTTCAAGATAGCTTTGTCATTACCCAATGCCTACAATTCTGAAAATGGATCCGATGGCATTTTGGATTTTGAATGGGAGCAGATTCAAAAAACAATACAACTAGCCTTGCAGGAATGCAACGAGTTTAGGGTTAGAGAAGGAGGCCTTTTGACCCAAAAATTCATTGAATACATTGCAGCCATTACAGATTATTTGGCAGAAGTAGAAAAGAAAGATTTATTGAGGATCCCAGCAGTTCGTGAAAAACTCAGAAAATCAGTAGTCGATTTAGTAGGGGATGAATCTTTTGACAAAAATCGGTTCGCACAAGAAATGATTTATTATGTTGAAAAATATGACATATCTGAAGAAAAGCAAAGGCTAAGCACTCATTTAAAGTATTTTATTGAAATACTCAAAGAAGAAGGAAATGGTAAAAAATTGAATTTTATGGCTCAGGAGCTTGGGAGGGAAATTAACACGATTGGATCAAAAGCCAATGATGTAGATATTCAACATTTAGTGGTAAATATGAAAGAGGAATTAGAAAAAATAAAAGAACAGACTGCCAATATTTTATAAATCTTGTTAATAGTCTACCTGAAAAAGGTTTCCCCCATTTTCAAAAATCAAAGATCCATTTAGAACCAAGTTTTTGATAAACACAGTTGCTTCACTAATCAAAATAGTGTGTTCGGTATTAATTACAATCTCATTCAAACTTGTAGGCACAGCCCCACAAGACCAAATGGAAGGATCGTTCCAATTACCTGATGCGATAGTTTGGTTCAATCCCGCACAAGGTGCCAACGAATTACCGAAAACATATTCATTATTGACCACTTTTAGGTTATTAGTTGCAGCTACAGGAGTTGAGTTATTGATAAAATTGGGTTGGTTGATTGAGTTGAACCATACGTCAGCAAGCTCAATAAACCCTGTTCCTCTGAAATGGACCCCGCCATCTCTGTAGGCTGAACCAGGCTGAATAAAATCGGTATAGGGCCCAGCAAATGCGTTAATATCTGGAATGGTAGGAAAGCTTTCTTGGCATTGAATAAGGCCCGAACTTGTCCAATCTGCCAGCCTAGATACTTTGGAAATTACCCAGCTTACATTTGCACCCAAATCAGATCTAGATCGATTGATAATAGTAGTTAGATTACTTTGATAGTCATTGCAACTTTGAGGCATGTTTACATCAAAATTAAAAATATCTGATTCGCCTTGATGCCATAAAATAGCCCTCACTCCAAATATTTTTGCATAATATTCCAATGATTTTTTCAAATAAATATAAGGTTCTGAATTAGAATTGACCGATTGACTCCAGGTGCTCATTGTAGTAGCCCCCACTGCCGCATTAAAAAAAAGAACTGGCACATTCCACTCCTCCACTATCTTGTCGCCCAACAAAGCCCAACACCAAGAAGCCTCGCCTTTTGGTGCAACATCAGTTTCTGGTTGTACTTTTGAAATACTTGGAAAAGGGTAATTAATAGCTGGATTATTGGTAGAATAATTGATACAATTGACTCGATCGTCGTCTGCTCCATAAAAGACGTTTGTACTAAACTCAGGATGGGGTGGCCTTCCGCCCTGAGCATTTGATTGACCGGCAATTATAAAAACTTCTCCTACCCCTACTTTACCCACCTCATCGAAAGCCACTATACTGCCATTTGATAAGCCTCTCGTCTCAACTTGATACCAACCTGCCTCTATATCAGGAATCTGACAACGAAAATCGCCAGGTAAAATATTGGTATTGATTGTAGTCCAATCTATTGAAATACCTCCATTGATTACTTCTAATTTTATCTGGAGCTGCTCAATAAATACATCAGTAAATCCACCAATTTGTATAGTTGCTTTATTGTTTACTCTTTGAAATACAGACCTATCTACAGGCATTGTGATAGCAAACTGTGCATATAAATCTGCACCATTTAATGCCAACAATAATTTCAGAAGTGCTATTGTAAATGCGGTTCTCATTTCACTAAAAAGTCAAAAAAATGTAAAATGAATTTTAGAGGGACAAATCTAATAAAATTGCGAATAAATTGTATTTGTCTGACGAAAAAGTTATTAAATGGTTGTATCGATATATTAAATACGATTTACCAGTATTTACTTTTTTGGGTAATGATAAATTTGAGGCCTCTCAATAAGATATAAAAATGAGAAATTACAGTAGTCCAAAAGCCGAAATGCTTTTTTAGAATTGTGAATCGGTCCAGTAAGGATGCTCTAAGATTTTTTACAGAAAAGCCCCCAGTGAGATACTTCGAAAGGATAAAGGGAAGATAAATTGTTTTTTGTGATGCTTTCAAACAATTGATTTCCCAATCAATATCTGCACTATAATGATGCTCAATAAGGAAATCAGAACAAATCGATTTTTTCCCAATAAATGATTGATGGCAAACCAACATTCCAAATTTGAAATTTTCCCATTTCAAATTTCGAGGAAGCTGATGAGGGGTGATTTCACTTCTTAAGCCTAATGACTTACCAGATTCATCCATTATTATGGTGTCTGAATAGTATACATCAGCATTTTGCTCAAAGGCTTTTAAAAGTTTTTCAACGACTTCATTATCAGCTATTTG
>JAZKGO010000043.1:32330-43063 GCA_040385875.1 Bacteroidota bacterium | reverse complement strand
TCTCATAATTCGCCTCAAACAATACATGGAAAATCCCATTTGCTAAATCTTTAGCCGACTTATATTGGGCCAAATAACCCGTTTCCTTATGAACAATCATCTCGGGGATTCCACCCACTTCAAAACCAACAACAGGTGTACCACAAGCCATCGCTTCCATGATCGTGTTTGGCAGGTTTTCCTCCAATGAAGGGATTACAAATACTGATGATGCATTATAGGCATTAATAATCAAATCAATAGCAGAAAGTTGACCGAGAAAATTAACTTTCAAAGGCAAGTTTGAAAAGTCAGAAACATTCGCTTTGCCAAAAATCAATAGCTCAGTATTTTGCAAAAGGTCATGATATTGATCAAAAAGTATTTGAATTGCCTCGGAAAAATATTGATAACCTTTTCCTTCGGCATGGATATTCATGGCTGCAAATAAAATATATTTTTTTGAGGTATTTAATTGCAATTTATTTTGGGCCAAACTCTTTTCAATCGGTTTGAAAAGAGCAGTATTAATTGGATTGGGGATGGTAACAATCTGATTTTGAGCAAACAACGAACTTTTTTGTGCCCTCCCATTAAGCCAATCACTACAGGTTACAACGGTAAGATTAGCCTTCTCAAATACTTTAATTTTCTGTTCCCAAATCTGATTAGAAAGATCATTTTGACTAGGATTTTTTAAAAATTGATTACAATTGCCACATTGATTTTGATAGTTCTCACAATTACCCGAATGGTGACAACCTCCAGTAAAAGCCCACATATCATGGAGTGTCCAAACGATGGGCTTGCCACTTTTTATTAATTCCCCAATAGAATCAATGGATAGGAAGCCAAAATTAATCCAATGCAAATGGATAATATCCGTACTTTTAATAAATGGATTATCCGCAATATTGATTCCAAAACGGCCAGGATTGAATAAAAATCGTACCTCTTTTGATTTCTCAAAAAAGAGAAAAAAAAGGCGTTCCAAAACGAATCTGCACCAAGCCACTTTTTTTGAAAACCATGAATTACTTAACTGGATTATTCCCTCTTCAGCAGATTTGGCGGTTTGAACCAACATTTTCGCCTCAAATAAGCCGCTAATATTCAATGCACGAAGTAGCCTTCGGCAAGCGATTGCTGCCCCACCTGTAAAATCATCAGTATTGAGCAGGAGGACTTTCAAGGGCGCTGTGCTGTTAAAATGATGTATGGAGAAAACAGCTTGGTATCAATCGGGATCAGTTTGAAAATAATTTTTAGAGGCAACCAAATTAATTTCTTTAATACCCTAACAGCCCATGGCTTTTGGCTTTCGTTTTCCAGCCAAATCATAAACTTGCCATCATATTTTGCCGATATTTCTTTTAAGCCCAAATCCTGACAAATATTAGTTAAAAGACTCAAATTCATGCAGTTAATATTATGCTTTTGGTAATTATCATAATCAAAAATTTTTTGAAACCAACCATTCAAACTTTTAAAATTTGGCAAAGTGACAAATAATGTCCCCCCATTGGCAAGCAAATCGGAATGCTTTTGTATTACCTCTTTCGTATCAATAAAGTGCTCAATTAAGCCATTGGAAGTAACAAAATCATATTTTTTTTCACTAGAAAACTGGAATAAATCGGTCTCAATTACTTTAACACTCCCTTTTTCAATTCGATTAGCCACCTCCAATTGATTCAATATTTTCAAATGAACCACATAGTCAAGCAAAGTAGTTTCAATATTCAATTTTTGATGAGCCCATACCGAAAAATATCCTGGAAACCCGCCTACCTCTAAAAGGCTTTCGTATTTCTTTTGCTTGATTATTTTTTCAATTTGATCTAAAAATATATAATTAGCAGGTATTTCAAATACCAATCCTTGTTTCGATTCCCAATAGTCGAGCCAAAACTGGCGGGTGGTGAGCTGATTTTCCACTGTTTTTTAAAATATTTTTATTTCTTTGTTTTCAGGCTTCGCCAAAATTGTGATGGTATTGATAAATTTTTCCCTAACATACTTGATTGGAAAATTAGCCAACAAACTTTTAACCAAAAATGATAAATATGAAATTACCATTCCTGATAAATTTCTTTTACCGAAAGTAAAAGATTTTAAGTGATAAAGTGATGTCTGTTCCTTTATGATTTTAAAGTTTTCAGTAAGTAGTAAAAACTTCAAAGAGGTAGGTGTATACAAATTGATATGGCCATAGGAGAGGAAATGTGCCACTTTTTTGTCGGCACCAAACCGATAGTCTTTAGGCACCTCAATTACAAATTGCTTTGCTACCCTATGAATTTCTCTCAATAAAATGCGCTCATGTTCCACATGCTCCAAGACATGTGTAAGTATCAGTAAATCAATGGATTGATCTTCAAATGGCAACACATATCCGTCAAATAATTTTACAGTTTTTAGGTTTTTGATCTCTTTTGATTTGATTTGCTGGATTCCAGATTCAGAAATTTCAAGCGCATGCAATTCATCAGCAATATTCGTTTTGGAGAGCAATTCCAATACACTTCCATCACCAGCACCCACTTCCAGTACCGACTTAAAGTGCTGACTATCAATAATTTTAAGAATATTCTCTACCTTTTTTTCAGCACCAATCCCCCTCCAGATGGCGGACTCGTCATTATATTGATTGCTATATGCTTCTTGTAAATTTTTATTTACTTTCAATTCCATTATTATTTTTTCAAAACAAAGTTAAAGGCATCCAAATATCTTTTCAAAACCGTATTTATATTTATTTCTTCTCTAATTATTCGTTCAGATTCAATCCCCATTGCCCTTGCCTTTTCTCTATCACCCAAAAGCCAATCAATTTTCTCTTTTAAATTATTCTGGTTGTTATTCTCAAAATAGTAGCCATTGACACCTTCCTTCACCAGTTTTTTCTCCGTACCATCAGCTACGGAGCAGATAACAGGCAGGCCAAAAGCCATGGCTTCATTGATAGAAAGGCCGCCCATTCCCGCCAGAACATAGGCTGAACTTGCTTTGAAATATTTGCCCAAAATAGTCATTTCATATACGCCACCGATGAATTTAACATGCTTTTGCCATGAATTTATTAAAACCAGCTCTTTTAAACGATTCTCTTCTGGGCCAGTCCCAATAACAATTAACTCTATGTTCGAATATTTTGCCGATAACTGCCCCACCGCATTAATAAGCATTTCCACATTTTTCCATTTCACCAGCCTACCCACATGAATAATCCTAAATGGATTTTCAGGCAAAATAGAGGCCTCCTTTTCAATTTTGCTTTTAATATCAAATATATAATCAGTATCTGGCGAGTTGGCCGTTACAAATACTTTTTCAGGATTTACTCCATAGCTTTTATGAATTTCAACAGCCTCATCAAAGTAATTGATATGTGCATCCATTCGATTTACCATCCATTTACGTACTTCCGTAACTAGTTTTATCTTAATTTTTGAAAGCAAGCTATTATCATACTGGGCTGATTTATTATTTTCATTCACGCCACCCTGTTCCGTATAAAATCTGATAGCATCTTGATAATAAGGCACTTGAAAGGGAATTTCTTTTGAAATAAGTTTAATCTTATTTCTTCTTATTTTCAAATATAAAAGTGGATAAAACAACCAAGCCAACTGATAGGGCCAACTAGAAATAATAATATTGGGTTGATGTGTATCGATAATTTGGTTAATATTTCTAAAAAAAGCTTTACCGTAATAAGTTGTATATTCTTCCAACCTAATTAACTGAAAATCAATCCCTTCCTCACTTTGAAACACACCAGAGCCTACTGTTTTACTCACGGTCTGTGGAGCCACCAAAATCACCTCCACATTATCCATTGAGTGGAGTTTATTCAAAACTAAATTGTAATAATGCGGAGTGCCCCCCGCTATAAAAAGGATTTTCATTTAGATAAAACGACTATTAATTTGTTCAAAAAAGCAATGATACTCTTAGCTTTTAATTTTTAAAAATCTAGTTTTGATTGAATTTACAGTGTTATTGATGTCTTGAGAAACCTTAGAATAAAATATCCCAAGTCCAAAAACAAGACAAATGGTGATTGATTTAACTAAAATATTCAGAAAAGCACTCTCAAACGAGGGTAAAATTAGAGTAACTAAATAAGTGACAATACCTATGAATAGAACGATCAATGTTTGGTTGCTAAAAGGTTGAATATTAATCTTGCTCTTGATAAAAAAAAATTTAATAATATTGTAAATCACAATTGAAACGAGCATAGCAAAAGCGGCTCCATTAAAACTATAAAGGGGTATTAATACCAAATTGGCAATAATCAACAAGATGCACCTTATTACATAAAATGAAAAATCGTATTTGTAATAATCTGAATTTTTTAAGATCTCTGAATTAAGTCCTGTGGCCATGTCAAATACACAATAAATACTTACCATTAGCACCACCCATTTTCCCTCTTTATAAATTTCAGACTTGGGTAATATTTCAAAAATGGAATCGATATTGCACCAAATTCCTAAAAAGAGAAAAATACCAATAATCAGTAAATTCAATGCCGACTTTTGATAAATTTCTTTGATATGAGCCAAATCTTTCTTTTGCCAACTTTCAGCCAAAAGTGGGTCTGATATGGCTGAAATAGTGTTTCTAGGAATAGAAATAACCAAACCAATGCTTGCGGCGATATTAAAAATGGCAGTAGTTTTTAAGCCACCACTGAAAGCTGGAAGCATCAATTTTTCGATATGTGGCAGAATAATACCCGCAATCCCTCCCAGCATTGTATAAAAACCATAAGTATACATTTGCTTAAAAATGGGTTTTTTCAAAAAGGAAAAATCAAAATTTAAATAAAGTCTCCCCAATATTTTTATATAAATAACAATAAAAAATACGGCCAAGGCATACATCAAAACAATGCCACCCACCAATTGATCAAAATTGATTAGTTTAAACCCGAACAAAATAGCTAATAACGAATTAGAAAGTTTTAAAAACAACTCTCTGATAATAGCTGGCACAACAATCCTCAAATGAACACGACAATAGGCTTCGAAGATAGAAAGGTAAATCATGAAAAAAGTAATGATAGGAAATACCCAGAAATAGCGAATTAATAAGGGTGAATTTTTTGAGTAAATTTCTGCAAATTGGCTTTGAAATAACCAATACCCAATAATGAAAGCAATAAAACCAATAAATGGAGTGATTAGAAGATAGCCTAAATAGCCGTTATGTTCATTGTCTTCATCGGAAAATTGATTGAAAAATCTTACGCCCACCAGAGGCGTGCCCAAACTCGCAATGCCAGCAAATACTAAAGGGAAACTTGTAAGAGTAACGTAGAGTCCAAATTGCTCAAAATCTAAAAACTCGTTGTACAAATACAAAACATTGATTGTACCAATAACTACGCCCACATAGGTAACAATTGAACTTTTAATGCTTTGGCGAATGATAATGCCCATTCAATGAAATTGAATTAGTTGATTTTTACACAAATTTACCCAATAAAACCATAGAATTTTTGAGAACAGTATTTATTGTTATTATTTTGCGGTTTGGTTTAACCAAATATATTCCAACTTTCGTAAGAATTATGATTAGAAAAATAAAAGATTTTGTCTGGACTTGCCTCAATTATACTGCCATTGGGCCATTACTTCAGCTTTATATGGTGGGTGAAATAAATGAGAATGGTTGGATGAAATCATTTGTGACCAAAAAGTCAATAGATAAAAATAATAATCCAATCCCGTGGTACACTTATCCTGCCGTTGACTTTTTGAACGAAAAATTAAATAAAACAATTTCGATTTTTGAATATGGTTGTGGCGGCTCCACCAAATGGCTTGCGGATAAAGTTTCAACTATTGTGGCAGTAGAAGACCATAAAGAATGGAAAGAATTTGTGGAAAAAGAAATGCCTGAAAACGTAAAAATAATATTTCAACCCATTGACAATCAATATACTTATAGCAAAAGTATCCAAACTACTCAAACAAAATTTGACCTGATTATTGTAGACGGAAAAGAAAGAAATAGTTGTGTGGAGAACTGTCTTTCTAATCTAAATGAAACTGGAATAATCATTCTGGATGATAGTTTTAGAGAGGATTACCTAACTTCTTTTGACTATTTACAACGAAAAGGCTTCAAAAAACTTAATTTTTGGGGAATGACCCCGATAGTTGCCACAAAATCTTGTACCACTTTTTTCTATAGAGAAAACAACGTTTTTGGTATCTAAAATCCAGTAAAACTAATTCTACCAAACCAGCAAAACCTCTCCTTTGATGGCTTTTTCACCCTTAATGTTGGTACTAATCACATAATCAAAAGTGTCTGGCATGAGTAGATTGCCGTTTAGTTTGCCATCCCAGGGTTGAGAATATCCTTTTGATCGGAAAACCAAACCTCCCGCCCGATTATAAACTGAAATGGTAGCTTCAGGAATTCTTTCCAAATTGGGAATAACCCAAAGGTCATTGATACCATCGTTATTAGGGCTAAAAACGTTCGGGATATTCAAATTGACGAGTTCAGAGCATACTTTAACTTTTATTTTATCAGTCGCTTTTTTTGGTTTTTGTGGAAAACAACTAAAGTTATCAATTATTTCAACCGAAATAGTAAGTTCGTAATCCTGATTGCGAGGCTTGGTTTCAAACTCTAAAGTGTTTACGTACAATTCTTGACTAAAGTCTTCAATTTTCCATAAATAATTGGCCGATTCTGAGCCACCTTTCACCAAAAAATTTACCCTATCACCGCCGCAAGGACTCAAATTATCAATTTTCAATTCGATTTCTGGCTGCTTTTCCCCCTCAAAAAGATTTTTGATTTCTATGGCTGAAAGAGGGCGATTGTAAATATGAATATCGTCAAGAGCGCCATGAAAATAAGAAGCCTCTCCTGCCACCCTTCTTCCTAAAGTTGCTCTTGGAAAATTATTGCCATAATAGGGAATAAAACCAATATTGGGTTTTGAACAGGCCAATCTACCATCTAAATAAAAATATAAATTGTTAATATCTCTTACCATTACGACATGATTCCATTTGCCAATATTGGGGGGAAAGCCTGATTGACAATTAATTTTTTCAGAATCCGAAATTGAACCACCTACTACAATTCCCTCACTATCAGATAGATACACTGACTGCTCACCATTACTACTCCCCACTGACCATAGATATTGGAAACCACCAATTATTGGCAAGGAGGCTGCCTTTCCCCAAAGTGAAACAGAAAAATTGTTGATTTTTAATTGATTAGGATTTACTTCCAAATAGGCTGTCTGTCCATCAAAAAAATAAGCTGAATTAGCCCTTCCGAAGCGATCCCCAACCAAAACTACCCCCACTTTGCCCGTATGATTTCCATTACCTGAAGCATCATTAGTGTTTCCATTGAATGGATAGCAGGCAATGAGGCCACTGGTTAAGGTAGTTTGTGCCAAAACAGAATGAAAAAAAGAGAAAAAAAATAGGAAAACTACAATGAATTTCAATTGAGCCTTGATTTGATTTTCATTTAAATTTACCAGTTATTTTAATTTAAAAATTAAACTCTTCTCATTAAATAATGTTCAAAAGTTATTTTTAACTAATTATCAAAAAGAGAATTGAATTGTATGCTATGATGATTTTAGTAAAATAAAATCTAAGTTTTAAATTTTTCTATCGATTACAAATGGATCGATAAGTACAATATTCACATAATTTCAAATCGGGCGTCATTCTGAAAGGAGTTGATTGATTTAAGAGTTTTTCTAGGAACTGTAAAATTATATTTTCGGAAATTGAGATGAATTCTTCATCGGTCTCTGAAGCATTAGTAAAATATTTAATCCCAGTCATAAAACCTTCCTTGTTGTTTCTGAAAGAGTAAATACCTACTTCCAGCTCATAATTTAAACCAAACTTCTCTTCTTGTTTTTCTCCTTTCAAAAAAAGATATTTGTACCACCAAAGTTGTCTCATTTTATCCAATTCGGGCTTTGTCAGAAAGCTCTCGATATTCATATCTTCACTTTTTCTCGCATCCAAACGCAAGCTTTTGGGTTCCACTTTTCCCGTTTTATAGTCAATAATTCTGATGGATTCACCCACTTTATCTATTTTATCCACCTTACCACCCAGTTTAATATTGAATATCTGATTCTCGAAGATTAAAGGGAAGTTTACCATTAGGTTTTCCTCGACTGCCAAAATTTCTTGTGGGAAAATCCCATTATTAATCTCGTTGTTAAAATAACCTTGCAATACTCTTTCAGCCACATTGAGCAAAATAAGGTTCATGCCTTCATTCAATGATAGTTTGCCAAAGTTATTTTGAAAGTCAGTCCCAAGCCTGTCTCGAATTGTATTTTTGATTTCAATTAGCCTTTCTTTTGAAATGATTCCGCCATTTTTTAGGTTTTCGAGATCAATATTTTCTAAAGTTTTATGCACCCAGGTTCCAAAAATATCATTCCCAATTGATTCATCAATTTCTGAAGGCTCTTCAATTTTGGCAATTCTATTGAAATAATACAACATTTCACACCGAATATATTCATTTATCGAAGTGATGTACAACCCTTTTGTTTGCAATTGAGTTTTAATTATTTCAACGATCTTATCAGTTTTTGCAATTTCAAAATCCGAATCAATCTTCTCTTTTTTGCTAAAATCAAGCGCTATTTCAGGATATTCAATGGTTATATTCTTATTTAAATGGGCAAGTTCATGTTCAATTTGCAGAATAAACCTGGATTTTTCCTTATTTCCATTTGATGAACTAGGATTAGTATAAAGAACTATTATCTCCTTGGCTTTTTGCAATAACCTAAAAAAGTGATAGGCCATTATGGCATCCTGATGGCCGTAAGTAGGCATTTCATTGGCAATCAATGCATCAAATGGAATTAAACTCAACGACTTCTTACCAGATGGCAAATTACCCTCATTGGCCGAAAGAAGGATAATACGTTCAAAATCAAGTGTACGAGTTTCGAGCATACCCATTATTTGCAAGTTATCTTCCTGATTGCTTTCGAAAGGCAGTTTGGTTTGCTTTAATATTTCAAAAAGGATACTTTTCAATCCAGAAATATTGATATTTTCAGGATTTGACTCTACTATCACCTCCACACGATTGATAATTTTCTCAACAATCGTTAAATAATTCAATTCAAGAGGTGAATTATCTTCAAAAATTATAGAAAGTGACTGGATTATTTTTCTGAGTTGAGTGATTGCAATTTGTGGAGAGTCATTCCAGTGTTCAAAAACCACCTCAGTTAAATTTTCAAATTTTAGCAGTTTTATTAAATCACTTCTATTCAAAAAAAGTTGGTTGGCATCTTGAATTTCTCTGATGGAAATTGCCAAATTAATCTCATATTTCTGACTCCATGCTTTGATATAAATATGATTTAATAACTTGATAATCAGCCTAGTATTAAACTTAATAATTCCATTATTCTCGAATTTCAAAAAACGATGTAAATTAAAAATAGATTCGAGAAGCCCATAAATCGGTGATTCTTTGAGTGACAATCCCATTGTAATATTATAATTACCAACCGATTCCGGAATTTGGCTGATTACTGTGTTTAATATCGTTTCATCCGCCAAAACTAGGGCAGTACTTTGTTTAGTTAAATTGTTTGTAGACCAATTTTCCAAATAATGGGCCGCTACTATGGGCTGTAGACTCGTATTGGGAAGACCTATTATTTTAATGTTTTTAGGAGAAAGCAGCAAATCATTTTCTTGCCAATTCCAATCTGTTCCAAACCGTCCAGATTTTTTAATTTCTTTCAAAAATCTTCCCGCCAGCTGGCCATTTGAAAGATTTTTCATGTAATAATCGTCCGTATCCCAGATTGTTTCAGCCTTTTGGGCATCCACCAATGTTTTGATGATGGTCTCTTCACTTATGCTCAAAGCATTAAAACCTAGAAAATAGTATTTTACATAGCTCAATCTATCTAGCAACAGTGATTCAACATTTTCTGCCAAATATCTATAAGCCGAACCCCGATAAGCCAATCCTTTGGCTTTCAATCCATTATTAAACTCCTCATAGACTGTATGGAGCGTTTTGAACAATTCAAAATATTTTTCAACCGAGGTTTCAAAATTTATATTATTTGATTTTAGCTCACTAATATTCCATCTTTCCAGCGCTTTTGCTTCAGTCATATAAGCAAAAAGCTGTTTGGCATTCACCATATATTGGTCAATACTTTCAAAATCCTTCAATAAAGTGGGAGCCCAGCTCATAAAAAGCTCAAATTTTACTTTTTCATCTACTTTCTTAATCGCATTGAACAACTCAAACACCAGATCGATTGGCTCCATTAGCTGAAGCTGGGTGGTTTCCAAAATAAAATCTTCGATGGCAATAATTTTCGGAGCAATAAATGGCGTTTGAGCTTGCTGAGCGAGTGATTTTTTAAATGCGAGTGTACCTCTACGAGTAGGCAATATCACAGAAATATTGGCCAACTCATTGATTTTGTGCTGGTTAAAAATATAATTAGCGCATTTGGCAAGAAAATGGTTCAAGGGGATTTTTGTTTTATTATTCTTTTTTCAGTTGGCTAAAGCCAAACTGCAATGGATTGTGCTTTTTAAATAATCAGTAGGCTAAAGCCCAACTGCAATGAATTTTTCTTTTTGTTTTATTATTTTTTTTAAAACCAATTCTGAGCCCCTTTGCAGAAAAAAATGCCCCAGTCATTACCAATAATCAGTCGGCTAAAGCCGAGCTGCAAT
>JAZKGO010000043.1:29926-32230 GCA_040385875.1 Bacteroidota bacterium | reverse complement strand
TTTTAAATAATCAGTCGGCTAAAGCCTAACTGCAATGGATTGTGCTTTTTGTGTTTTACCTTTTTGAAAACCAGTTCTGAGCTCTTTAATAGAAAAAAATACCCCAGTCGTTGCCATTCGCCTTTAGGCAATGGTTTTAAAATAATCAGTTGGCTAAAGCCGAACTGCAATGGATTGTGTTTTTTTGTTATGTTTTTTCGAAAAACAATTCTGAGCTCTTTCACAGAAAAAAATGCCCCAGTCATTGCCATTTGCCTTTAGGCAATGGCATCATTATTAATCCTTCAATCTTTCAAAACCAAATTTTAAAATAAAATCTTCCTCCTCTTGTTGGAATGTTTTGTTTTTATGATGTTGCTCTTGCCTATTAATATAATTTGAAACTTTATCCACCTGTGATTCACTCACAGAAACGGCATAATAATCATCTTGCCAATTGAAATAATCCGTCAATAGTTTATTTTTATTTATCCAATACGAGGATTCACCTTTGATTAATTGGGCCACTTCAGAAATACTTTGTTGCTTTCCCAAGCTTACCAAACAATGCATATGATCCACATGTCCATTTATCTTTTGCAAAAATATATCCTTTTCTTTACAATTTTCAATAATATGCGACCGCACTATTTTTAATATATTTTTGGTAAGCCAAGGTTCTCTGAATTTCGTAGCAAATACTAAATGTACCCAGATTCTAACGTATGACATAATTACTTTTTTGATGAAAGATCACTTTCAATGGAGTCTGTTCTCTTTAATTTCTAGATTTTGAATGATTTTTGCCTCAATATCAAGCCATTCTTGCCAGCGCATTTTTACATAAGTTTCAGGCATATAAATTTTCGCTAAATCAATAAACATTCGATAATGGCCCGCTTCGGAAATCAT
The DNA here is from genome assembly GCA_040385875.1 of Bacteroidota bacterium. Taxonomy (GTDB): domain Bacteria; phylum Bacteroidota; class Bacteroidia; order Cytophagales; family Spirosomataceae; genus JANMZR01. Next base: position 31,339 of record JAZKGO010000043.1, on the reverse strand, counting down.
CAACTGGTGATAGAAATCTCGAAGTCTGAAATCAGAAATTTCCAATGAAAGCAGCCTGAATCGCTCACAACTTCGGGCTTCGATTAGTGCATTTACAAATAGTTTTTCACATAATTGCTGATTAATAGTGCCTCCCTTTTTGGTATTCGTCTGTAATTCAAGCACATATTCATCTTTTCTTGCCTTGCCTAAGGGAATATTTCTTTTATCCAACTCGGCAATTACCATTCTAAAATGCGCCCATTCTTCTGTTACAATTGGCATCAAAGCCTCTCTTAACTCCTTTTTTTCAGGATAAAGAATGATTAATGAGACACAAGAAAGAGCTGCTTTCTGTTCGCAATAGGCATGGTCGATTAATATTTCTTCAATATTTTTTTCTGCAATTTTTACCCATCTTGGGTCGGTTGGTAATTTTAAACCCAGCATTTTAATCAAAAATAAATTATAGGCAAAAATAGTAATTCTGAGCAATTATAGATGATTTATATTTTTAAGAAATTAGTAAAAATCAATTTTTGAAAACTAAAAATCATTATCGCTCGAAGATGCCTTAAATTTGTAAAAAATTATTCCTTTTCAATTAATGTATTACCCAAATTCAATAGAGCAAAAATTAGGTTTCGATAAAATCAAATCAATACTTACTGAATTGTGCATCAGCACATTAGGTCGCAATTTTGTATCAAAAATGCGATTTGCTGAAAAGTTTGATCAGGTGGAGAAAATGGTGAAACAAACGGCTGAGATGAAAAATATTTTATCCTTTGATAGTCCATTTCCAGCTCAAAATTATTTTGATGTAAGTAATCAATTGAACAAACTTTCGGTTGAGGGTGCTTTTTTGATGGAAGACGATTTTTTCGAATTGATGCTTTCCTTAAAAACAATTCAGGATTGTGTTGAATATTTACAAAAAAGAGAAGCCTCTCAATATCCCAATCTTTTAGAATTATGTGGACTCACGGCTGAAAATAATTTAGAAATTAAGAATGAAAAGAACTTTGAAAAGTTTGAAATTAAAAAAATATATCATTGGATTTCAAAAATAATAGATGAGCGAGGTAAGCTCAAAGACAATGCCTCTGATGAGCTCCAAAGAATCAGAAAAGCAATCTATAGCCTTGAAAATGAGCTCCGTAAGAAATTAGATTCCATTTTAAAGCATGCCCGAAATAGTGGATGGATCTCCGACGACTTTTCATTGACTGTCAGAAATGGCCGTATGGTAATTCCCATTGCCGCTGAGCATAAAAGGAAAATAAAAGGTTTCATCCACGACGAATCTGATACGGGTAAAACGGTATTTATAGAGCCTGCAGAAATACTGGAACTCAACAATGAAATCAAAGAATTAGAATCGGCCGAGCGAAGAGAAATCATTAGAATTTTAACACAGCTATCGGCTCAAAT
>JAZKGO010000043.1:0-29826 GCA_040385875.1 Bacteroidota bacterium | reverse complement strand
ACCAATATGAAGTTTTTCTTGGAAAATACGGATTCAAAATCATTATTTTTGATTGATGAATTTGGCACAGGAACAGAGCCAAGTTTAGGGGGAGCAATTGCCGAATCTATCTTAGAGGAGCTTGTAAAGACCAAAGCTTTCGGGGTAATTAATACCCATTATACCAATTTGAAAAGCTTTGCTGATAAAACTGATGGCATCACAAACGGAGCTATGCGTTTCGATTCTGAGCATTTAGAGCCAATGTTTGACCTTGAAATTGGCAAACCGGGCAGCTCCTATGCGTTGGAAATTGCCCATAAAATCGGTTTAAAGAAGTCGGTGATTCATAATGCAAAACAAAAACTGGGTTTTAAACAAGTGAATTTCGAGAAAATGCTCAAAGAGCTAGAAATTGAAAAGAAAATTTTCACTGAAAAAAATGTACAGAATGCACAAACAGAAAGGGCTTTAAAACAAAATTTGGATCAATATACGCAGCTAAAGGATTTATTAGAAGGCCAAAAAAAGGCCATACTCAACACTGCAAAGTTGGAGGCCAAGCAATTGGTAAAAGATGCCAATCAGAAAATAGAAAAGGCAATTAAAGACATTCGTGAATTCAAAGCTGATAAAGAAATCACTAAAGTAATTCGAGAAGAATTGGAAGTTTTTGAGAAAGAAGAATTGGTGGTAGAGAAGCCAAAAATAGCTCCAAAAGAAGCTGAATATCAGCTAGATACAGGCGAAATATCGATTGGATCTCTGGTAAGAATAAAAGGTCAAGAGACGGTCGGCGAGGTGATGACACTCAGAGGAAAAGATGTAGAAGTAGCAATTGGTTCATTAAAAACCACCATTAAGCTGAATCGATTAGAGAAGATCTCTAGGAAAGAATTTAAAAAATTATCAGTTGAAGAGCAACCAGTTAAATCACTTTCGGGTATTGATCTGAATGACAAAATGATGAATTTTTCATTCAATTTGGATATCCGTGGCAAACGGGGCGAAGTAGCCCTTCAGGAAGTGGACAGTTTTGTGGATGATGCCATTATATTGGGTTATCCCGAGCTCAGAATCGTCCATGGCAAAGGGGACGGCATTCTCAGAACTTTGATAAGAAACCATTTGAAAAGCTACAAACAAGTAGGCCAAATGACAGATGAACACGCTGATAGAGGTGGACCCGGCGTGACCATCATTAAAATGAAATAGCTGAATATTAGGCTTTAGGAATAAATTTTACCACTAAAGTACCAGTGGCAGTTGTGCCCAATACTGTTGCAGTGAAAGAAGGCACACTCACATCAAAGTTATTTTCTGTTAATGTAAGCAGTACCACCTCGGTAAAAGGTAAGCCTGCTGGTAAGGTGATTTTAGTTTCATCTGCATTAAATGACCATGAACCTGAAACACCGTTCCCATCTAAATCTGTGGCAGTGATAGTACCATCACTTTTAAATGTCAGTGATATTTTCGAAGCATCCAACACGTTACTAGTAGCACCTTTTTTGTATACAGTAAGTGTAAGCCCTGAGGAGAAATCTGCTTGATTAATCACCCAAGGCTGTTTGGTGAGCATTTCTGTTTTGGTGGCAGTTGGAGCCGACTCCTCCTTTTTACATGAAGAAACATTAAAAAGTAATATACTGATTGTCAGGAATTTGATTAAATTTTTCATAAATGATTATGTTATTAAAAAGAAACTTTTACAATAATTAAAGTCTAAACTAGTAATTTATAAAAACTTACTTAGGCACCATTTTCACAAAAATATCATAGGTTTTATCGTTGTAATCTACTTGAGTATTGAAATCGAGATTAGTTTTGGTCAAATTTACTAGCTGAAAATCATAATCCCAACTATCCAACTCAGCAACCGTTTCATTGTCTTTGAACTTCCAAGTACCCGTCTGTGGGGAAGAATTAAAATCAATCCCAGAATATTTACCATCAGCGGTAAAGCTAACGAATGAGTCTTTAAGTTCCAAAATATTACCTGATGAACCCTTTTTGTAAATCACAGTTTTGGTAGCACCAATTAGTTCTGCTTGCTCACAAACCCATGTCCTGGATACGATTTCGGTCTTAGTTAATAGTTCATCTTCTGTTTTATCTTTACAACCTGCTAAAAATAAAAGTAATGCGACTGGCACTAGATATATTAACTTCTTCATAATCTTATATTTGAAAAAATTCAACTGAATTTATTTTTTTGGAACCATCTTTAAAGTGACCGTGGCCACTAAATCCCCCACCGATTCATCATTTTTAAAATCTAAATTAGTTCTCGTCAACTGGATAATATCAAAAGAATCAGCAGCTGTAGTAGTTACTATTTTTAATTTATTTAACGTTCCGTCGATCAACCATTGACCACTTTCAGGTTTGCCTTTTTCATCAGTACCTTGATAAGTATTATTGGCTGAAAACACAAAAGATATTTTCGATGGGTCAAAATTATTTTGAATAGGCTGACCCACATTATAAACAAGGGTCGGCTGGCCTTCCCTCACAATGGAGGCTTCTTCTACCACCCATGTTTTATATTCTCTCAAAATTTTTGGGTCGCTGTCATCCCTTGAAAGGAAGTCGGCCATGGTGGTGAGGTCATCTTCTTTTTTACAAGAAAATGCAACAAAAATAAATAAAATAGAAAGTATTGATAGTTTTGAAAGCCTTAACATAGGGTGATTTTATTGTACTTGAAACGCACAAAATTACAGAAAATTTTAGGGAAAGGCTAATAATTGATAATTGGATTAGTTTTTTTATCAAATTTTAACTAAAATGGAGCTTGAATTACAACCAATAAGTTACATTGGAAACTTAAAATAGCTTATAGAAATTTTGACCCTTTCAATCAAACTCCAACACCGAATTTACCTTAATTTCACTCATCACAAAGTTGCTGTGGGTACTACCTATATTTTCCAAACTAGCTAATTTATTCATCAAAAAAGCTTGATAGGCTTTCATATCTTTCACCAAAACCTTCAATAAAAAATCGAAATCACCCGAAATATTGAAGCATTCCACTACTTCATTCATTTCCAGTATTTTAGCGACAAAAGTTTTGCCCATCTCCTGCGCATGTTCCTTGAGGCGAATACTGCAAAAAACCATCAAGTCTTTATCCACCTTCTCCCGGTCGACAATGGCCACATATTTTTTAATAATACCCTCACGTTCAAGCTTTTTCACCCGCTCGTATATGGGTGTACTCGAAAGATTAAGCATACCCGCCAACTCCTTCGTAGTAAGATGTGCATCCTTTTGTAAATGAATTAAAATTTCCTTGTCAATTGCGTCTATTTTCATTAAAAAAACCAGTTTTTTCTTTTATTAAATATAAAATTTTTCTATCAAAACCTTGTATATCGACTAAATCTGAATTTGGTCTTTTAATACCTAAGCAAATATTGTCTTCTTTTATCAAAGAATCGATTTGGTTTATACTTTCAATAATTTTGTTCCTAAACAATCCAAAAAATATCTTTTCTATATATTCTAATAAATTTAATCCTTCCGTCATATGTGGTAAAACTGGAAATATTTCATTTAACAATTTATAATCATTTTTAAAGTGTTTTGGTTTCATTGACTCATGCATTAATAATTCGTTTCTAATAAATAAAGGCTCAAATTTACTTCCTGCATTATTTGCCAATATAATTTGAATGGGATAAGAAATATGCTCTGAATAATTTCTTAAATTATATAAAAACCTATAAGTAAAATTTGTATCAAATAATTTATTTGTTTCTTTTTTGAATCTTTCAAACTCGTCATTCATTAATTTTTTTACAAAAGCTTCTAAAAAATCTATATAAATTCGCCAAGAATTGAGAAAATTCAGAAAATATCGATTAAAATGGATATAATTTTGTCTATTTTCAACATGATTGTTTAAATTTTCTGCCTTAAAAATGAAATCATGAAAATCGTTTGAATTGAAATATACTTCTTCTTTTTTCTTAATAATAAAATCAATATTTTTTATGAAGTCAGATGCCGAAATAAATTGGGCTGCTTCTTGATTAGTTAATTTCAAATATATTATAAGAGCGTTTCTTGGTCTCTTATATAAAGCATATGACTCATTTTTGTCATGAACAAATTTTGAATGCCGAACCATAATTATACTTTGCTTTAAATTATGTTTTTAATTGATTGAATTGGCACTCTGCCAAGTATAATGCAAAAAGCTTATTTATTTTTAAGGTAGTTTTCCAATACTCAAATTTTCTACCAAAATTCAATTAAATAGTTAAAAAATAACAATTAATTATATTTCATAGGTAAATATACCAAAAATATTTATCAACGCAAATGTTTTATCTGTTTGTGCTAAATTTGTATTCGATTAATAATTGGGATACAATGAAGAAGAATATCAGGGAAATTTTACAGGAAAGAATATTGGTGTTGGACGGTGCTATGGGTACTATGATTCAGCGTTTTAAGCTTACTGATGCCGATTATCGTGGTGAAAAGTTTAAGGGTTTTCCGCATGAAGTGAAGGGCAATAACGATATGCTTTCCATGAGTCGCCCTGATGTGATTTTGGATATTCACCGTCAATATTTGGAAGCGGGTGCCGATATTATCGAAACCAATACTTTCAGCGGCACCACAGTGGCCATGGCCGACTACCACATGGAGGAATTTGTGTATGAAATGAACTTCGACGGTGCAAAAATTGCCAGACAAGCAGCCGACGAATACACCAAAAAAACACCTGAAAAGCCTCGATTTGTGGCGGGATCAATTGGACCAACCACCAAACTTTCTTCTCTTTCGCCCGATGTGAATAATCCTGGCTACCGTGCCATCACTTACGACGAACTAATTGTCGCCTTCACAGATCAAGCCAATGCTTTGATTGATGGTGGAGTGGATACTTTATTGATAGAAACCGTTACCGATACACTCAATTGCAAAGCCGCCATAATGGCTTGTAATCAAGTGATTGTGGAGCGAAAATTGAAAAATCCCAACTTCGATATGCCCATTATGGTCTCGGGAACTATCACCGATCAGTCGGGTAGAACCTTGACTGGGCAAACTTCTGAGGCATTTTACAACTCCGTTTCACATGGGGAATTACTTTCTGTTGGCTTGAATTGTGCTTTAGGGGCAAGAGCTTTGAAGCCTTATTTGGCGGAATTATCGAGGGTTGCCAATACCTTTATAACAGTGCATCCCAACGCTGGCTTGCCCAATGAAATGGGTGCTTATGACGAGTCACCAGCCTTTATGGGGGAGCAAGTTCGGGAGTTTTTAGAGGAAGGTTATGTGAATATTTTGGGTGGTTGCTGCGGAACCACACCAGATCATATTGCCGAATTTGTAAAAATTGCCAAAGAATTTAAGCCTCGTCAAAAACCAGAAATTGAGCCTCTTTTAAGGCTATCTGGCTTAGAACCAATGACCTTGACTAAAGAATTGGGCTTTGTAAATGTGGGCGAACGAACAAACGTAACCGGTTCTGCCAAGTTTTTGAAACTAATTAAAGAAGAAAAATACGAAGCCGCTTTGGCAATTGCACAAGACCAAGTAACAGGTGGTGCGAATGTAGTGGACGTAAATATGGACGAAGGAATGTTGGATGGGGTATATGCCATGACCACTTTCTTGAATCTAATGGCCTCAGAACCAGACATTTCCAGAGTGCCAGTGATGATTGATTCCTCAAAATGGGAAATTATTGAAGCGGGTTTGAAATGCGTTCAAGGTAAATCAATTGTGAATTCCATTAGTTTAAAAGGTGGTGAGGAAGAATTTATTCGGCAAGCTACTTTGGTAAAACAATACGGTGCGGCGGTAATTGTGATGGCTTTTGATGAAGACGGCCAAGCAGATAATACAGAACGTCGAATAGAAATTGCCAAAAGAAGTTATGATGTGCTGGTAAATAAAGTGGGTTTTCCAGCCACTGATATCATTTTTGACTTGAATATTTTCCCAGTGGCCACTGGTATTGAAGAACATAAAATCAACGCTATTTCCTTTTTTGAAGCCACAAAATGGGTGCGGGAAAACCTCCCACATGTACATGTGAGTGGGGGTGTGAGCAACGTATCGTTCTCATTCAGAGGCAATAACAAAATGCGTGAGGCCATTCACTCGGCCTTTTTGTACCACGGTCGCCTAGCGGGTATGGACATGGGAATTGTGAACCCTACCATGCTTGAAATTTATGATAATATTCCAAAAGACCTTCTGGAACGTATTGAAGATGTGTTGTTAAATCGCCGAGACGATGCTGCCGACCGACTTTTAGAAATTGCTGAAGGCATGAAAGGTCAATCTGCTGAAACGGAAAAAGCGGTTTTGGAATGGAGATTAGGCACAGTTGAAGAACGAATTACACATGCTTTAGTAAAAGGTATAATCGACTTTGTGGACGCAGATACTGAAGAGGCTAGAGTAAAATATTTAAGTCCACTAAAGGTAATTGAAGGCCCGTTGATGGACGGAATGAACGTGGTGGGAGACCTTTTTGGAGCGGGAAAAATGTTCTTGCCACAAGTAGTAAAGTCTGCTAGAGTGATGAAAAAGGCCGTGGCTTATTTGCTGCCATTTTTAGAGGAAGAAAAATTAAGAAATGGTGATGTTTCACAAAACGCTGGAAAAATATTAATGGCCACAGTAAAAGGCGATGTGCATGATATTGGAAAAAATATTGTGGGTGTGGTTTTAGCCTGTAACAACTTCGAAATCATCGACTTAGGTGTGATGGTACCAGCTGAAAAAATATTGGACGAAGCCCAAAAACACAATGTAGACATCATCGGTTTGAGTGGTTTAATTACTCCATCTCTTGACGAAATGGTATATATGGCCAAGGAAATGGAAAAGCGTAAAATGAAAATACCGCTTTTAATTGGCGGAGCTACTACTTCTCGTGTGCATACGGCAGTAAAAATTGACCCACATTACTCAGGATCAGTGGTTTATGTATTGGATGCTTCGAAATCTGTGCCTGTGGCGAGTAATTTGCTAAGCCCCGATTTGAATGAAAATTACAAAGCAGATGTGAAGCAAGAATATGTAGAATTTCGGAAAGAATATGCCAATAAACAAACGGCAAAAAACTATATTTCATTAACAGAGGCCCGCAAAAATAAATTAAAAATCGACTGGTCAACTACAGAAATAAAAAAGCCGACATTTTTGGGAACAAAGGTTTTTGAAAATTATTCATTAAAAGAAATTGCTGAATTTATTGATTGGACGCCCTTTTTCCAAACTTGGGATTTGCACGGCCGCTACCCCAAAATACTCACAGACAGCGTAGTAGGCGAGCAAGCAACGCAACTTTTGGCTGATGCAAAGGAAATGTTGGCGAAATTAATTCAAGAAAAATGGTTGCAAGCCAGCGCCGTAATCGGCTTTTGGCCAACCAATACTGTTGATGCCGATACTCAACTGATTTTTGCACATGAGGTAATTGACGAAGGCCATACAAGTTCTTGTTCCGATTTAACGCACGACCATAAAATTTACAAAGAAAATAGAAACGAAACCGTTGCAAAATACCAACATTTACGCCAGCAAGGCCAAAAAGGATCTGGTTTGCCCAATTTGAGTATTGCGGACTATATTGCTCCAGTAGAAACGGGCATTCGGGATTATACAGGCGGTTTTGCAGTCTCTATTTTTGGTGCAGACGAAAAAGCGAAAGAGTTTGAAATCGCTTTGGACGATTATAATTCGATCATGGTGAAAGCTCTGGCTGACCGATTTGCGGAGGCTTTTGCAGAGCTTTTGCATAAAAAAGTCCGCACGCAATATTGGGGTTATGTGAATAAGGAAAACTTAACGAACGAAGAAATTATCTCGGAAAAATACCAAGGCATTCGCCCAGCACCAGGCTACCCAGCCTGCCCTGATCATAATTTAAAAAGACCTCTTTTTAAATTGTTAGATGCTGAAAATCAGATTGGTATAAAATTAACCGAAAGCCTAGCCATGTATCCAGCCTCCTCCGTTTCAGGCATGTATTATAGTTTGCCACAAAGCAAATATTTTGGGCTAGGAAAAATTTCAAAAGACCAAGTGGAAGATTACGTTTCCAAAACGGGTTACGAAAAAGCTTATGCCGAAAGATGGTTGGGACCGGTTTTGAATTATGATTAATATTAGGTTTAGACTTCTAAATATTACTTGCGATAATCCAAAGGTGGCTTTCTATCCCCTGCCAACGATTTGTAAGTAAATGATTTTGAGCCTCTTGCAATGTACAACTCCTCTTTGGCAGTTTGAATTAGGGCTGGGTTTTGGAAAAGATTTACCCCAGTCATGGCGATAGTTTTGGCGGCATTCAACATGCCTTTAAAGCCAATATCCATCCCATCACAAGCTACCGCTTGCCAACTATGCGCTGGCACGCCAGGCACCCATGTGGCAATGGAAAGGCCAGCAGTAGGTACTACCCAGCTTACATCGCCCACATCAGTGGAGGCTGGAAACATACCCGCAAGATTATATTTCTCCACTTTCTGAGCGTTCGTAATTGGTACTAAGTTGTTGCTATTAATTGTTTTCCTAATTTGCTCTGCAAATTTTATATCTGCCTCATTATAAGGCACTCCGCCCACTTTTTCAAGGCTGGCTTGCATTGCTTTTGCAAGCGATTCATTGGGTAAAAGATTGTACAATCCCGCCATAATTTCATAATTCATGGTGGTTTCAGTACCCAAAGCTGCCGCTTGGGCAGCCTTCATGACTCTGTTCCAAACTTCTTCCATTCCTTGAGCGGTAGGGTTACGTACCGTATATTCTACCATAGCGTAATCGGGTACTATATTAGAAGTAAGTCCACCATTTTTAATCACATAATGGATTCTAGTCTCGGGTGAAATATGCTCACGCATAAGATTGACCATATAATTCATCGCCTCCACGGCATCTAATGCCGACCGACCTTTTTCAGGAGCAGATGAAGCATGGGCCGCTAAACCATTAAATTTAAAATTGGCAACTCTATAGGCAAATGAAGAATTAGGACTTGCGTTATTATTATCACCTGGATGCCAATGCAATACAGCATCCACTTCTGAAAATACTCCTGCTTGTACCAAATAAGTTTTGCCTCCACCAGCTCCCTCTTCAGCAGGGGTACCTATCAGCTTAATCGTACCTTTTCCATTCCATTTCTCTAAATATTTTTTGATAGAAATAGCTGCCGCCACTGAACCAACACCGAATAAATTATGACCACAACCATGCCCATAAGCCCCTGACAGTAAAGGCTTTCGCTCAGGAACTGCCTCCTGAGAAAGGCCAGGCAAAGCATCCATTTCAGCTAAAATGGCAATAACTGGTTTTCCAGATCCATAACTTGCAATGAAAGCAGTGGGAATATTTGCAATGTTTTTTTGAATTGAAAAGCCTTCACTTTCGAGTTCCTTCTGAAGCAATTCTGTTGTTTTGTATTCCAAATAGCCAGGCTCTGCCCATTCCCAAATCTGAGTAGCCATAGAATTATAATGAAGGCGATGATCCTCAATATATTTCAAATAGGCTTCTTGCCCATGAATACGGAACGAAAAGGTACATAAAAGGAAAAGAGTCACTCTCAATGGCATATTCATCTGTTTTTTTTATAAATATAATATTTTTCAGCAATTTTTTAAAAGGTTCTGAAGTTAAGTCGACTATTATGCATAAAAAAAGGTCACGAATATCGCAACCTTTTTTCAACTCTAATCCCTAAACTATAACTAATACTTAATGTCTATTTTTTTGTTAAATCCCTTTTTAAATTGATCTATTGGCAGGTTAATTTTCCAAGCTTTATTTTCATAAATGGCTGTTATGGACTCCCTATCAATATTTTCTGGCAGAAAAACAGTACTTAAACTTCTTGTCATAAAGCCAAACTTTTCGTTATTGCTCAGTACAGGTTGCAAATAATAAAGCAACAACCTATTATCCACAATATCCACTTTCAAATCATCTGGTGCCAAACCTGGCATTTTCAAATTCACCTCAATGCCCTCATCCGAAGTCTCCATACTAATTTGAGGTTCTACTGCGCCACCCAATAGCGTATTATTAAAATCTATGGTGGCTAAAATTTCTTTCGGTATTTCGATTTTACTTTTCATTTTCCTTTTCAATCATCCAAATTTTTGATTGGTAAATAAACCATGCTCAATTTTATAACCAAACGACTTTTTCAAGACAGAATGACAATTAACTACTATTTAAACGACAAAATGGCCGATATTGTTCCTATAGTTGTTTCAATAAACCATTTTTATACATATTTGCAAATGAAAAATATTTTAGTTGGAATAGTATTTGCCATTTTTTGGGCCTCGGCTTCGGCAGCTACGAAAATTGGATTAGGATCAGCCGAGCCATTTGTTTTGGCCAATGTTCGATTTATTTTGGCTGGTTTAATCATGCTTGCATTTGCCATTTTTACAAAAAAAAGTATTAAAATCTCCAAAACAGAACTGGGCCAATTGACCATCTATGGTTTTCTCAATGTGACACTTTATTTAGGAGCCTTTGTGGTGGCTATCAAACATGTGTCTGCAGGTATTGGTAGCCTTTCCACCGCCACTAACCCTCTTTTTATCACTATTTTGGCTGCTATTTTACTCAAAAAAAATAGCAAATTTCATGAATGGATGGGTTTAGTTTTTGGGATGACGGGTGTAATTTTAGCGACTTATCCCCTATTAAAAATTAGTTATGCTGATACTGAGGGGCTCGTCATTTTGCTCATCAGCATGCTTTCCTATTCTTTAGGAACCGTTTATTATTCCAGCAAAGTTTGGAATTTAGACAGGCTGGTAATCAATGGTTGGCAGGTGTTTTTAGGTGGGATTATGCTACTGCCTCTCACCCTATATTTTTATGAAAAAGAATTGAATACTTTTGACTTAAAGTTTTGGCTGTCAGTCTCTTGGCTTATATTTCCGGTGTCTATTCTCGCTGTTCAATTATGGCTATATTTGCTCAGTGTTGACCCAGTGAAGGCTTCAATATGGTTATTTTTATGCCCTATTTTCGGCTTTTTATATTCCAATCTATTGCTCAATGAGCCTGTAACTTGGCATACATTTGCTGGCACTGGAATCGTACTTATCGGGCTTTTTGTAGGGCAAATCGAAAAGTTTCGAAAAAGACAAGCTACAGCTATTGAAGGTTGATTGGTTTGGGAAAGGTTTCGAGTATATTCAACAAATTTTAACTGAAAATTTTATATTTGTATAAAAAAACCTCGAAAACCAATATGTCAAAAAAAAACAAAGTTCCAAAAGAGCAAATCAAGAGGCAGATTATTCAAAAAAGTACAGTTACAGATTTTCAAAAAGCAGAAAATAAAGCTGTAATCACCCATTCAAAGGCTTTCGATCTAAAGCATTATATAACCGTCGCCACTATCCTTATTATCACTTATTTCAGTTTTTCCGCAGTGAAAAACTACGAATTTGTGAATTGGGATGACCCTAATAATTTCTATGAAAATAAATTGATTACCTCCTTAAATAAGGAAAATTTTGGAGCCAACTCAAAGGAAATATTCAAAACTGATGTAATAGGCAACTATAATCCTTTAGCTATTTGGACATTCGCATTGGAGCACAAATATAGAGGCGAAGGCGAATTTAATGGGCTTAAATCACCAGGAGGATGGCATTCTACCAATCTATTTTTACACTTAATTTCCGTTTTGCTGGTGTTCCTAATTTCAAGAAAATTGGGATTGGGGCTGATAGGAGCCGCTTTTACCACTATTCTATTTGGCATCCACCCCATGAGAGTGGAATCGGTCGCATGGGTAACCGAGCGAAAAGACGTGCTTTTTGGGCTCTTCTTTTTAGCTTCCTTTTTGTGTTATATCAATTTTAAGACCAATAAAAAAATAATAAATTTAGTTTTGGTTTATCTGTTTTTCATATTGTCTCTTTTTTCAAAAATACAGGCAGTAACCTTACCCCTCTCACTCATTGCTGTTGACTATTTAATCACAAAAGAATTCAATTGGAAATCGGTTTGGAACAAAATACCTCTTTTCGCATTATCCATTTTATTTGGTGTGTATGGCATTTATGTTTTAAAAGACAACAATTCATTGGAAGCCAACGTGACTACCTATCCCTTTTGGCAAAGGACATTTATTGGTTCCTACAGTTATATGGTTTATTTGATAAAATCAATCGTACCCTATGAAATGTCACCGCTTTACCCCTACCCAGCCAAAATACCCGCTGGCTTTTATCCTACAATGCTACTATTGCCCATCACTCTATATGCACTGTATCAAGGTTTTGTAAAAAAATGGACAGTCTTGGTTTTTGGACTTTTGTTTTTCATTTTTAACATATTTTTCCTTTTGCAAATATTAGCGGCGGGTCAAGGTTTTATTGCCGACCGATTTACCTATATTGCTTATTTCGGGCTTTTCTATTGCTTTGGCTATCTAGTGGATAAAGCCAGCCAATCGGTGAAATATAAAATTCCCATTATCGCAACCTCAGTTTTTATCACTATTTTTTATATCTACATTACTAAAAATCAAGTGAAAATTTGGGAAAATTCTGGCACTTTATGGACACATGTTTTAAAGTATTATGATAAAATCACCACTCCTTATGGTAATAGAGCCAACTATTATCGCTCTATGAAAAGGTATGACTTGGCCATCAATGATTATGCGAGTGCTATAGCCTTAAAGCCTGAACCTCAAACACTTAACAGCCGTTCAAAATTATATTTCGATATTTCTGGCAACTCAAAAGATACCTTGATGATGGCTTTAAACGACCTAAACCGAGCCATTGAACTCAAACCTAATGATGGCGAATTTCTGATTAATCGAGGAGCTATGTACGCCAAATTGGGTGATTTTGATCAATCGTTGGCCAGTTTAAATGAAGGTTTAAAAATTAAACCCGATCAAATATCAGGTTATCTGAATCGGTCGTTGATTTATAATCTAAAAAACGACCATGAAAATGCGATCAAAGATTTTGACGAATATTTGAAATACGACCCCTATAAATCCAATATTATTTTCGAAAGGGGTATGCAAAAAAGAATGCTTAACCGATTGGAAGAATCAATCGCTGATTATACCCGAGCGATTGAATTAGGTGACGAGGTGAACATTGGCCTATTTTATTATGAAAGAGCCACTTCTTACTATTTACTCAAAAATATGGGCAAGGCTAAGGCTGATTATCTAAAAGCAATCTCATTGGGTTATAAAAATATAAATCCTCAGTTCAAAGAGATTATGGAGAAATCGGCAATTTAACCCATAACCATTCCAATATTAAACTTTGGCATACCCAAATCAATAAAAAGCCTTAATTTTGCATTAAAATTAACCAAGGTCTGTCCCCCGATCATAGTCGTCATTTAATAAAATGGCTAGTTTATAAAAGTCCCAAAGGGACGGTCAAGTATAGTAACAATAGGTTTTAACCCATTGAAATAAACTAAAGTTAACGACTATGGTCCCCTGACAGGCCTTTTAAGGTTAAAAAGAATAACCATAAATAGGGCAAACCCCTAAATCAAAGAATATGTCGGATTACAATTTCAGTTTGGTAGAGAAAAAATGGCAACAATTTTGGGATGAAAACCAAACTTTTGAAACAAAAACAGAGCCAAATAAGCCAAAATATTATGTTTTGGATATGTTTCCGTACCCTTCGGGTGCGGGTCTCCATGTGGGGCATCCACTTGGTTATATTGCAAGTGACATTATTGCCAGATATAAAAGGCTCAAAGGTTTCAATGTATTGCACCCGATGGGCTTTGATAGTTTTGGACTTCCAGCGGAGCAATATGCGATTCAAACTGGACAACATCCAGCTATTACTACCGAGCAAAATATTGCGACTTTCACACGACAGCTCAAAAGTTTAGGCTTTAGCTATGATTGGAATAAGGTTGTAAAAACCTCTGATCCAGCTTATTATAAATGGACCCAGTGGATATTCATGCAATTGTTCAACCATTTTTACAATCTGAAAAGCGATAAAGCTGAGCCAATATCTACACTTATTACCACTTTTGAAAAAGAAGGCAATGCTACTATAAAAGCAGCCTGCGATGAAGACACTCCCAATTTTTCGGCTGATGATTGGGCAAAAATGTCAGAAAAAGAGCAACAGTTGATGCTTTTCAAATACCGACTTACCTTCCCTGATGAATCTACTGTAAACTGGTGCCCAGGATTAGGCTCAGTACTTTCTAATGACGAAGTGAAAGAAGGAGTGTCAGAAAGAGGGGGCTTTCCAGTTGAGCAAAAATTGATGAAACAATGGGCCATGCGTATCACTGCCTATTCTGAAAGATTAATTAATGGTCTAAATGAGGTGGATTGGTCTGATTCCATCAAAGATCAACAAAGAAACTGGATTGGCACAAGCCAAGGGGCAAGTGTTAGATTTGAGATATTAGATGTGAGAAATAAGAGTTTGAACTTACCTAACATCCAACATCCAGCATCGAACATCGAGGTTTTCACCACCCGAATCGACACCATTTTTGGAGTTTCATATATGGTTTTAGCTCCTGAGCATGAATTAGTCGGTGTTTTAACCACTTCGGAACAAAAATCAGCAGTGGAGGAGTATGTGACTTGGACCAAGAGTCGGTCAGAAGTGGAACGGCAGTCGGAAGTAAAAAAGGTTTCTGGCGTATTTACTGGAAGCTATTGCATCAATCCATTCAATCAGGAAAAAGTCCCTATTTATTTAGCTGATTATGTTTTGGCGGGGTATGGAACTGGTGCCGTGATGGGAGTACCCTCTGGCGACCAGCGTGACTGGAACTTTGCCACTCATTTTGGCTTACCTATTATCCCTATTCTAGATTCCCAAAAGGGAATTGAAAAAGAGGCGGACAATACCAAAGAAGGTAAATATATTAACTCAGGTATCATCAATGGGCTAGATTATAAAGCTGCTAATGAGGTACTTATCAAATTTTTGGAAGAAAATAAAATAGGAAAAGGCAAAATACAATATCGCCTTCGCAATGCAGTATTTAGCCGCCAAAGGTATTGGGGCGAGCCAGTGCCTGTCTATTATAAAGAGGAAATTCCATATCTGATTGAGGAGTCAGAACTACCACTTGTGCTTCCTGAGGTGGATAAATATTTACCTACTGAAACTGGCGAGCCACCACTTGGCAATGCGAAAGATTGGAAATATCTGGGTAAATATGAGTACGAATTGAGTACGATGCCAGGTTGGGCGGGAAGTAGCTGGTATTGGTATCGCTATATGGATAATAAAAACGAGAGCCAATTAGCTGATAACCAAGCCATTGACTATTGGAAAGACATTGATTTATACATGGGCGGCTCTGAACATGCCACAGGCCATTTGCTATACAGTCGCTTTTGGAATCATTTCCTTTTTGATATTGGCATTGCTCCAAAACGTGAATTTGCCCGTAAATTAATCAATCAAGGAATGATTCAGGGAAGGAGTAATTTTGTGTATCGTATAAAAATGGAAGCGGGCGGTCAACAAACTTTTGTATCTTTTGGCTTGAAAGATCAACATGAAACAACTCCATTACATGTGGATGTAAATATTGTAGAAAATGATGTTTTGGATATTGAAAAGTTCAAAGCTAGTCGTAACGATATTGGAGAAAACCCTCAATTTATTCTCGAAAATGGTAAATATATCTGTGGAACTGAGGTGGAAAAAATGTCAAAGTCGAAATACAATGTGGTGAATCCAGATGACATTATTGAAAAATATGGTACGGATACTTTGCGCTTATACGAAATGTTTTTGGGGCCATTGGAGCAAGCCAAGCCGTGGAATACCAACAGTATATCCGGCTCATTCAATTTTTTGAAAAAAGTATGGCGGTTGTTTTATGACGACCAAGATAAATTAAAAATCGTTTCACAAGAGCCTACTAATCAAGAACTTAAAGTATTACACACGGCTATCAAAAAGGTAACAGACGAAATTGAAAGGTACTCTTTCAATACTGTGGTGAGCACATTGATGATTTGCGCCAATGAATTGGCAGCGCTAAAATGTAATAAAAAAGCGATTTTAGAGCAATTTCTTATTCTACTTTCCCCTTATGCTCCTCATATTTCGGAGGAACTTTGGGAAGCGCTAGGTCATGAATCGGGCAGTATTTCGTATGCTCAATTTCCTGAATTTGATCCAAAATTATTGGAAGAAGATAATTTCGAATATCCGATATCCATCAACGGAAAAGTGCGGGCAAATCTGGCTTTGCCAGTAACTTTTTCAAATACAGACATTGAGAAAGCTGTTTTAGAAAATACAATTGTTCAAAAATGGCTAGAAGGTAAGGCACCTAAAAAAGTAATTGTGGTGCCCAAAAGGATTGTGAATGTGGTAATCTAATATTATAAAATAAATTAAATCGAAATGAGAATAAAAATAATTGTAATAATTCTAATTTTCTTTATTAATATGAACTCAAATTACTCACAAATTTCAAAATACGGTTGTATCCAAGATTCTTATAACTATCAGTTCGGCGAATTTAAAAAAGAAAAAATTGCACAAAGTATTGAGGAGTTAATTGTCTCAACTTATCAAAATATTGGGTATTACTCAGGGCAGGATATTGAGAAATTAGATTTAAATCGAAAAGAGATTTATAAATTTAGAAATGGAGAAATATCTGAATTTAAAAGTATAAATAAAGATTCATCTTTTATAACGAGTATTTTCGATAAGAAAATGATTCAAAAAAAGATCTCATTTACAAAATATAATTCACAAACTTCTACATCAGAATATTTTTACAACTCTAATAACTTATTAGAAAAAGTTACTGATATAGATGAAAACAATAATATTAAGTATACTCAAAACTTTAAATATGATGCCAAGAATAGATTAGTATCAGCGTTAAAAGATGAAAATTTAAATTTTGAATATTTTTACGATGAAAAAGGAGGGTATTATGAAATCACTTTTTATGTAATTGATAATAATCGAAAATATAATTACGCTCAGTTTAAATATTTCAGTGAAAACGAATCTATTCAAAAATTACTCATTATGAATGGACTATTAAATTTAAAAGAGTTGAATAAATTGAAGCCTTACTCCGAAACTAAATATAAATATGATTTTAAAAATAGGATTGTTCTACATGAAGTTAAAAATTTTTTAAACCCTGATGAAAATACAACTGTAAAATATTTGTACGAAAATGATCAATTAAAGAAGACAATTCATATAAGTATTGAAGATAAGAAGGAAGATATAATGGTGAAAAGTTATGAATATAAAGATGGTAATGAAATATTTTTTATAGCATCTTATGCTGAATTTGACGAATATTTGAAAATCGATTCTAAATATGATATTCAAGGAAATGTGATTGAAAGAAAATTTTCAGGATATTCAGCGGGTTTAAAAGGAAGTCTAGAAAACTTTAAATACAAATATGATGAAAACAACAATTGGATAGAAAAAATAATATTAATTGATAACAAAATAATGGATGTTGTAAAAAGAGAAATAAAATATTTAACAAAATAGTCATTCATATTTTTTATTTTAAAAAACATGGAAAAGAATGGTCACAATATACTTTAATAATAACATATAATGTAATGAAAATAATTTTGGGATTAATATTATCATTTTTTGTATTTAATTCTTTCTCCCAAACCCCTGAAAAAGAGGCAATTAAAAAGGTAGTTTATCAACTTTTTGAAGGATTTGAAAAAAATGATACCAATATTGTGGCTCCAATATTACACAAAAAAGTGCTTTTCAGAGCAGTAGATTTAAGGAAGAATCCAACCACTATTGCTGAATCTGATTATCAAAAAATGATGGAAGGTATTGCCAAACCTAAAACCGAAAATTGGCGAGAAATCCCTTCGGATTTTGAGATAAAAATTGATAATCAAATGGCGAATGTCTGGGTAAAATATAAATTCTATTTTGGTAAAAAGTACAGCCATAAAGGAATAGACAATTTTATTTTGTATAAAGAAAAAGACCAATGGCAAATCATCTATTTAATTTACACTCGTCGATGAAAAAAGTATATTTCTTCTTTGTATTGATAGGAATTAGTAATTCTTTAATTGCACAAGTTGCTGATAAAGAGGCTATTAAAGCTACAATCAATAAGCTTTTCGAAGGCATGCAAAAAAATGATTCAGCCATGGCGCATTCAGTTTTTCACCATAATGCCCGATTGAATACCATAGGTTATTCTAAGAAAAATATGCAAAATTACTTTATCGCCGATGATAGAGTTAGCGGATTTTTAGAAGCGATTGCCAAACCTAAAACTGAAAATTGGAGGGAACAAGCAACGAGTTTTGATATTAGGATTGATAAACAAATGGCACAAGCTTGGGTACCCTATACCTTTCATTTAGGCGATAAATTTAGCCATTGTGGGGTGGATAATTTTGTATTGTTTAAGGAGAAAACCGAATGGAAAATTATCTATTTGGTCGATACGATGCGTGAAGAAAATTGCGCCAAATGATCAATATCCAAAAATTTGTTAAGAGTGTAGGCTTTGCTTTCGAAGGAATTTTCGCTTTGATAAAAAGTGAAAATAATGCCCGCATTCATCTTATTGCCACTTTTTTTGTAATTGGTTTAGGATTGCTTTTGAATATTTCTCAAACAGATTGGGCTTGGATTTTACTGGCAATTGTTTTAGTTTGGATTTGCGAGGCCTTTAACACTGCATTGGAAGCAATGGTTGATCTAGTTTCTCCAGAGATTCACCCCTTGGCTAAAAAAATTAAAGACCTCTCTGCTGCGGCGGTTCTTATTGCCGCTGGTTTCGCAGTTTTTGTCGGATTAAAAGTATTTTTGTTTTAAGATCTCTCCGAAATTTCTGCCTTTTTAGAGCCCTAAAAGCTGCTCCAAATGATGCATCCCAATTCCAAAAAAGGCCTTAGTTTCTTTTATTTTTAGTAAAATTTCAGCTTTCTTTTTTTCTGATACTTTCTTTTTGATTGCGGTAATCATCACATTTTTGGGTGTATGGGCATCTGAGATAAACTGCTGAACCTTAACAGAATAGCCTGAATATTCAAGCAATAAAGCACGAAGACCATCTGTAGCCATTTCAGCTTGTCGCTCCAAAAAAATGCCGTGCTTTGTCAAAAAATCTAACTCGTTTTTTTTCTTAGTTTTCTCCATTTCCCTTCTTATTTGTTTATGGCAGCATGGAGCCACCACAATCAATTGAGCATTGGCTTCAATGCCTTTAAAAATGGCATCGTCGGTAGCGGTATCGCAAGCATGCAAAGCTATTAAAATATCAAAATGAGGAGTTGAATAATCAGCTATGCTTCCTTGTACAAATTTCAGTTTTTCAAAACCTGAATTTTCAGCAATTTGATTGCATAATTCTACCAAATCAGGTCTGAATTCTACCCCAACTATCTCAGCATCAACCTTTAATGAATTAATCAAATAGTCATACAAAGCAAAAGTAAGGTACCCTTTTCCAGAGCCCATATCCACCACTTTCAGTTGCTCATGTTTTGGAATTTCTTTCAGCAAAGGAGCCAACAATTCGATATAATGATTGATTTGCTTATACTTATCTTGTGCATTTTTAAAAACCAAACCTTCCGAATCGGTGATTTTAAGCTCCTGCAAATAATGTCTTTTTGAATCAATCTTTCGGATTTTTTGATGATCGTGTGACTGCGATACAATTTCTTTCTGAGAAGCTGCTACCCAATTTATGGTTATCTTCCCAGTTTTATTGATCATCAAATTAACATCACTTTTTGTAGTAAACAGATTTGCAATATTGAAAGCATCGATTCCAATATATTTAGTCAAAGCTTCAACTGCTTCCTTTTCAGAATAGTTTTTTACAATATCTTTGGTTTTGAATCGATAGGTAAAACTCAGCTTGACCTCCTCTTTAATTTTTATAGGTTTCACATAAATATTTTTCATATCCACCTCAGTTCCACTATAATTACTCAATGTGAGTTTGATAAAAGTCTGATTTTCAAAACTTTCTGCAATATCGTCAATAAACTTCTCTAGTTTTGGGGTCATTTATATGGCTGAATTAGGAATATAATTTTCTTTAAAAATGATCTGACTAGGCTTAGGGTAGACTAATAATTTTGAGAAATCAACTTTCCAAAAATCTAAGTCAAGCAACTGATTATCAGTATCTTTGGTAAGTGTTATAACTACTGGCACCTTGTCTGAATCCACATATTCAACTTGAATTAAGTCGCCAGCATAAACAGCTTCAGGCTTCCCCAAGCCAATACTTCCCATTTTAGCTCCCTCATAATCATCCACTAATTCACTGATTACCGTGCCAACAGTTGTAGAATTTAATTTTTCCAAAAGGAAAAGAATTAGCTCTTTTTCCTCATCTCTAATTTTTCTTAATTCAATCATAATTGCAAAGTTATAAAAAAAACGCAGGAGAGGTTCAAAACCTCCCCTGCGTTACAAATCTTACTAATATCAATTATCGAACTTCCACAATCTAATTAATAGCCAACGACTTATCAACCAAAGCCACTAGATTGGCTCTATGTGATTTGGTAGCATCGTCACCAGAAACGGCTCCACTCACCATTGATTTTATTTTTTTCAAAGATTGGCGAGCCGCACCTTTTGAAATATCATCATAAGCATTAGCCGGAGTTTTTAAATCAGCAATTGCTCCTAATTGTTTCACAAAAGCGGTCTGTAAAAACTGTCTCTGTACATTCACTTTTCCTGCAATATCGGCATTAAAAATTCCTTTTGTAAGATCACCCATTACTGAAGCCACTGAATATTCATTACCATAAAGGCTTGAATTAGAGAGCCTTAACAATGTATTCGGGTGCAAAATATGCGCCAAAGCACCATTAATTTGCAAGCTCAAATAAGTTGCATTTAGCTTTGGATCCTCTGGAGAAGAAAATAAATTAAAGCCACGGCGTTGCAATTGTAAGTATGGATAGACCCCTGCATCATTTTTAAAAGCGTCAGGGGCAAAAATATATTTATTCAATACTGCCAATGCTCTTTTTTGCTCTGCCATTGAAATCGGAGTAAATGGCTTTTCATTTGCTTTTGCTTGATCTCCAACATAATTGCGCTCTACCATAACACCACCAATATACCGACTTAATGCAGAAGTCATACTCATTCTTTGGTTATTTAAATTTCCAAATCTTGATCTTAATTCGGCATAGTTTTCGCCTGACTTACTGTATTTAGTTTTAAGTTTATTCATCACAGTATTGACTAACTTAAGACGATCCTCCGCATGGGAAATGGCATCTGAACTTAAATCATTTACATTTACACGAGGATCAATTGCTTTCCCAGGTGCTCTCATGTCATCCGCATCATTTCCAAAGGCTAAATAGGGCTCTTTGCTTCTGCTCAATATTTTTTTCAAGCCTTCCGCTTCCTCTTTTTCATCAAATTCTTTGTAGCCAAATTCAATAGCCCAAAGATCGTAAGGTCCAGGTTTGGTAGTATAGTAATCTCCTTGTTTGCTGCGGTCACTTGAAATATTCACAGCTGGATAGTCCATTACTGAGCCTGTTAAGCCAATTTTATGAGTAATTTCTGTATTGTGTAATTCAGAAGGTTTCAACATTTGGCTCGACTTCATATTATGATGCAAGCCTAAAGTATGACCCATTTCATGTAAAATCAGGTAAAAAAGAAAATCTTTGTGAATTCTCTTCAAATCATCTGCCGATGCATTATTTACTTCAGCAAAAGTAGTACCTGTTAAAAACTGACTTTTCAACTCGCCAGCTAAAGTACAGGCATGGCCTTCATGATGAAATTTCGAATCAATAAATGAATTATTAAGTTGTCCATTAAATGTAAACAAATCTTCGATTATGGGTGTACTACTTCCTGAAATCCATTCAACGGTAATATCAGCACCTAATATTTGGCCAGTACGAGGATTGGCAAAGCTTGGTCCAATTGCTCCATAGCCAGGATTAGCAGATGCTACCCAACGAATTACATTATACCTAACATCGGCAGGGTCCCAAGTGGCAGTATCCGATTGTATTTTCATCACAATGGCATTTTTGAATCCTGCTTTTTCGAAAGCCTCGTTCCAGCGATGGCCTGCATCCATGATAATTTGGCGATACTCAACTGGGGTGGTATTTTCAACCCAATAGGTTACTGGCTCAACAGGCTCCGAAATCTCAGCTTTAGGGTCTTTTTTAGTTAAATACCATTTATTGATAAGGTCTCGATAAGGAGTAGGTTTAATACTGGTTTGGTTGGTGACTTGCTGACCGAAATAACCAATCCTTGGGTCATCAATTCTTGGTTTAAAATTATTTTGAGGCACTTCCAAAAATGTATGCTGCATCCGTACTCTAACATATCTGGCATCGGTAATATCGTCTCCCCCACCGTTTAAAGGAGCTGGATTATCATAAGAAAGATCCACCACTACGTCTGTATTATTTGGAAAAGAACGAATCGAATGATATTTAGACTTAGCAGCATTCAAATTTCCTAGATTGAAAATGGCTCCAGGAGGAGTGCCAGGGGCAGGAGTTGGCTTAACAGGATCCAGCTTTTCAGATAAAAACAGTCCATCCGCTGCTATCAAATAGCCCAGTGAATCTTGAGCAACCAGTTTTTCAGATAAAAATACAGCTTCAGGTACATCTACCCCAGCTGTTTTGCTTATCGCATTGTTTTTGTCGTAATAAAAACTAGTGTTCACTTCACCAAATTCAATTTTATCGTTGGCTTTTTTAATGTTGAAAATGGCCGTGGCTCTATGCATACTTTGATTTAAAAACAATGAAGTAGGACCACTGATTGAAAAACTTTGATAGATATATTCTTTATCTATTTGGCTTTTCTTTACATAAAGCTGGATACTTCCCGTTACGGTATCTTGATACATAGTAAACAAGCCCTCTAACTTTTTACTAGTTTTGATTTTGTCAGTAATACTTGGTTTTACTGGTTTTTTAGGTTTTGTGGTATCTGCGGCAGGTTTTGCAGGTGCGGGCGCTTCCACAATTTTCTCATCTCCTTTTTTCGGTTTCTTCTCTTGCGCAGTGATTGCTTGCGAAAAACAAAAGGAGCAAATCAGAGTGGTTAATAGTGTATTTAGTTTCAACATAGCTGTTAATGATTGGTGTTTTTGAAAAAGTTTATTTGATGTTAATGCAAAATTTGCAAAATAGTAATAGAAAAATGAGTTTTAAATATTTTTAACAATGATAAAATGATGAAAGGAATAAATTTATTACAAATGGTAAAGTAAAAAAGAAAGCCTAATAATATTCAAATATAAAATCAAAATTTCAATAAATATCCTGAATTTTTAGAAAGCCACATGTTACTCTTCTATTCTCAGTTTTACAAAAGCTTTAGGGATATGGAACTTGGGGTCAGCTCCACTAAAAGTGGGGCTCAAACAGGTGAAATCAGCATCAGAAAGGGTGCATTTCCAATCTTTGTTTGAGTGCGATTTTGTTGAAACAATCCTGAAGAAATTAATTCGGTAAATATTTGACAATGAACCTATTAAAATGAGCGGAATATTCAAAAATCCTCGCCAACTCTTTTGATTTTTCTCCACTTGATGGCTAATTCCAGAAAGATTCGTTTCTAAAAAATCACATTTTGCTGGTGCTGAGCCAGTTGGGTTATCAATCCAACCCACAAATAGCGCATCATTAGGATTAATTTCAATTTCCAAATATCGTTTGGGTATTTCTGCGCCTTTCTCAATAAAAATTTCAAACACTTCTTGATTCCACATGGCTGAATTATGTTCCAAATAGTGGTTTTCATTGACAAATGGATTGTCTAAGCATTCAAAATCTATTCGCAAATCACTCCCTTCTTTTTTTAGTTTTACTTTGGTGATTTGATCAGCTTTACTTCCATCAGTCGCATGAAAAAAATGTTCCTCATCCAACTGAAACCATTTATTTTCGTATAATAGAATTTCTTTGCCCGAATTCATCCGTTATAGTTTTTGAATTGTTTTATCCACTTTCCTATTCAATATTTTTCTCGCTATATACACTAAAAAAATAAAAGCACAAACTGCCATCAATATTGGTAAAATTAGACTCAAAATCGATAAAATAATGGCAAATATATTTTCTGATGTAGCCACAATAGGGTTAGCCAAGCCACCTGTGGTAGCTGTGGAGCCTAATCTTAAAAGACTTGTGCCTGCCTGTACGATACCTGCTGCTCCCCCACCCACTATTAAACCCAGCGCCCATTTGAGGGTTGGGTCATCTATATTTACAAAAGAAGTTGCCAAGATTGTTCCTGCCATTATGGAAGCTGGCAAGGCAATTGTATCCAATAAATGATCAAGCCATGGTACATAATAAGCGGCAATTTCTGCTAAAGTAGCAGAAAGTAATATGGCTAAGGCTGTCCAAGTACCCATCCATTCCATACCTCCATCAAATTGATATAAGCCTAATAATGAAGCAATATTGGTAATCAAAAGTGGGACAAATATTCGAAAACCAGCTGCTGAAGCCAATCCAAGACCCAAAAAAACAGAGAGGATATTTTCCATAAGACAAATATAAAGGCAAGAAGGCAAAGTGGCAATAGTTGTAAAATGTAAAAAGGACAAAATAGTTTGTATTGTATTTTTTGAATAATTTACAAAACTCAAACTCGTACTCTTTGCCAATAGCCTATTGCCTATTGCTTATTTTGTAACTAATTTTACAATATGGCAAGGCAAGAAGAAAAAAGCGGACAAATCTTTGATGTAAAAATTCTAAAACGATTATTTGGGTTTACAATTCCTTATCGGTCTAGGTTTTGGCTACTGGTTTTTATCATCCTTCTGTTAGCTTGTGTAGTACCGTTAAGCCCCCTCTTAATACGCCAAACAATTGACAATGATATAGCCTCTGGCAATTATAATGGCTTGTCAGTCATGATATTAGTGATGATTGGCCTCTTATTTTTACAAGGCATTCTGAATTTTCTGAGCACTTATTTATCGGGCTGGTTGGGACAAACAGTGATTCGTGACATCAGAATTCAACTCTATCAGAAAATCTTACAGCTAAGGCTCAAATTTTTTGATGAAACCCCCATTGGTCGATTGGTTACCCGAACAGTTTCAGATATCGAAACCTTATCTGATGTATTTTCAGATGGATTAGCCCAAATTTTCGGAGATATCATGCAGTTGGTTTTGATTATAGCCGTCATGTTTTACACTGATTGGCGGTTGTCTTTAATCAGCTTAATCACCGTACCGATGATGCTAATATCTACTTATATTTTTAAAGAATATGTAAAAAAATCATTCAATGAAGTGCGCTTGGCGGTTGCAAGGTTGAACTCATTTGTGCAGGAACATATCACGGGTATGAGTATTGTTCAAATTTTTAATGCCGAAAAAAATGAATATGACAAGTTTGTAAAAATAAATAAAGAGCATCGTGACGCCAATATTAATTCAATTCTAGCCTATTCAATCTATTTCCCAATAGCCGATTTGATTGCGGCATTTGGCACTGGGCTAATTGTCTGGTATGGTTCCAAACATATTTTACAACAAGATATGACTTTAGGCACACTCACTGCATTTATTATGTTTACTCATTTGTTTTTTAGGCCGATCCGTATGCTTGCCGACAGGTTCAATACCCTTCAAATGGGCATTGTGAGTACTGAGCGAATTTTAAAACTACTTGATTCTGAGGAATTTGTACCCAATAACGGCAGTTATTCACCGCAAAACTTGTTAGGAAAAGTCGACTTCAAAAATGTTTGGTTTGCATATATTGACCAAGAATTTGTACTGAAAGATATCTCATTTTCAGTAAAAGAAGGAGAAACTGTGGCATTTGTGGGTGCAACAGGAGCTGGAAAATCATCTATCATCAACCTTTTGAACCGATTCTATGAGATTAATAAGGGAGAAATAATGGTGGATGAAATTGATATTCAACAATATGAGCTCTCCGCATTAAGAAAACATATTGGCGTAGTTTTGCAAGATGTCTTTTTGTTTTCAAATACAATTTTACAAAATATCACTTTAGGGGACCCGAGTATTTCAATTGAAAAAGTAATAGAAGCCTCAAAACTGGTTGGTGCCCATCAATTTATTGAAAAGCTGCCCAATGGATATAGTTACAATGTGATGGAACGAGGCGCTACCCTTTCGGTGGGTCAAAGGCAATTAATTAGCTTTGTTAGAGCACTGGTGCACGATCCCAAAATCATCGTTTTAGACGAGGCTACCTCCTCGGTGGATACCGAAACGGAAGAAATGATTCAAAATGCAATTGCTACTTTGATGAAAGGTAGAACCGCTATTGTGATTGCTCACCGACTTTCAACGATTCAAAATGCCCATAAAATAATTGTGCTTGACAAAGGCGAGATCAAAGAGGAAGGCTCACATGAGGAACTCCTCAGTAAAGCGGGTTGGTATGCTCAATTGTACAATTTGCAGTTTGTGGGATAAAAATCTATGGCCTAATGGCCCAAGCTAACCCATCGGGCACTCCACCTACATCTATATGGCTAACTACTTCCAATGATTGTAGATCTATAATTGCCACATTATTATCAGCTGAACAAGCCACAAAAGCACGTGACCCTACTGGATCCATTAATATTCCAGCGGCTCCTTTTCCAAGCTTTAGCCTTTTTATTTCTTTATGCGTTTGGGTATCAAAAATGGCCAAATCCCCATTTCTTAAGCTGGAAACAAAAGCCAATTTACCATCTGGGGTAAATTTTAAACGATTGGCTCCTATTACATTGGCTTCAATTTTTTTAGATAGCTTTTTTGTTGCCAAATCTATAATGAAAATTGCCCCATCTTCACCTGAAGCTGTCCACAATTCTTTACCGTCTGAAGAAACATCAAATCCCTCAGAACCTCTACTAACTGGTACAAGAGTTTGTTTCCATTCTTCACGTGGCTTGGTGCCTGGGGGTGCTGTTTTACTCGGTTGAATGATTGAATTTTCTAAAATGCTTACTGTGCCTGAAGCTATATTAATCGTGTAAACTGTCTTTTCATCAGGTGAAACATAAATCATATGGGTACGGTCTTGCCCAGTGCCCATACTCCAGTCAAGTTTATTTGAAGCGAGGTCAAATCGCCCAATGGCTTTGGAACCCTCCGCTGTAAACCAAACTTTACCATTTACAAATGCAATGTCATGCGGGCCGTAAAGTGGCCTCGTGTCAATATTAGCTAATGGCTTTTGAGTTCCAAGATCTATCACATTTATTTCGTGAAAACTACCCCCACCATAGATACATACATAAGCAGTTTTTCCATCAGCAGAAGCCACTAATTCATGAGGATCTATCCCTACAGGTATACGAGCCAATATATTCAAACTGGAAGGATCTACAATTGCTAAAGTATGGTTGGCTTTTGATAATGCCAATAAGGTTCTATTCGGAATGGATTGAGTATTTCCATTGAACAAAACTATTATTTCAAAAAAGATTATGAATGCAAGTTTTTTAAATTCCATCTTTCTAAAATTTTGAATTTTCAATAAAATATTTACAATTTTCTAATCTTAATATTTCTAAACCAAACTGCATTTCCATGGTCTTGAAGTGAGATTTTGCCACCTAAATATTTCCCAAAATCTGGCATTGCTTTAAATTTTGAACCAGCGATTAAATCTTTCCAAGCTTGATCATTAATTCGAGTTTCTACTACTTTAGTATCGTTCAAATACAACTTCAAAAGGCCTTTATCATTGATAATGCGAGCCGTATTCCATTCACCATATTTGGCAACTTTACTGGCTGCAGGAATCAAGTCATACAAATCACCAGCGGCATGTTTAAATATTTTGGCATCAGGGTGTCCGGCATCAGCTACTTGAAACTCTGGCCCCGAGAAGTAGGTTTGCTTTAATGAAGGGTCTTCTTTTACATTGAAAATCAAGCCAGAGTTACCATTTTTGGATATTTTCCAATCGATAGAAAACTCGTAGTTTTCAAAACTTTCATCGGTTACAATATCACCGCCACCTTTAGCTGTAGTATCAAACATTATGGTGCCATCAATCACTTTCCATGCTTCACCAACTGTTGTTTTGTTGTAGGTATGCCAGCCTATTGTGGTCTTACCATCAAAAAGCAACTTCCAGCCTGCAGTTTTTTCGCCTTTTGTTAATTTGTTCTGTGCAAAACCACTTGATACTGAGATGATTAAGAGAAATAAAATTGAATATTTTTTCATTTTGATTTTTGTTTTACTATTTTTTTAGAAATTGAATATTACTAGTTTTTTTAAAAAATTATCAATTGTAGTTGCCCAATTTTTTCAAATCAGGTTCCACCCAAGTTGCTCTGCAAGGTAAGGAAAATAATAATTCTTTCGTATAATACTCTAGCGGGTATTCTCTATTAGCCAATGTACTTTTAAGCAGTTTCTCACATTTTTCTTCAAATGTGAGGTTTGGATTTTCAAGATTTCTCAAAAATTGATCAATAATTTTTACATAAAATTGGGTAAGTGTTTCATGATAGCCACCAGTGGTCGTATTTTCACCACCTACTGATTGATTATAGGAAATAATTCTAGCTCTCAGCAAACAAATACTTTCCAGTTCATTATAATTTTCCAAATGCCAAACGCAGGTGATTAAATGAGCTTCGTGGGTCCACTCGATTTTGGGTAGGGTTTGGTTTGTAAATCTGGTTACTATGCTAGTAAAATTCATTTTTAAAAATAGTTTGAAATAAAACGTCGGCAAGGCTGATAGCCTTGCCGACGTTAAAATTAATATTTGAATTTATTTCAAATCCCCAAAATCTTTCTATTCAATTCTAAATCGGCACCGCCACCAGCAAAGTCGTCAAATATTTTAGAAGTTGCTTGAATAATATGATCGGCTATAAATGGAGCACCCTCGGTGGCACCTTGCACTGGGTCTTTGATAGCACATTCCCATTCGAGTACCGCCCAAACATCGCAACCATATTGAGTGAGTTTAGAGAAAATACTTGGAAAATCAACTTGCCCATCACCTAAGCTACGGAAGCGACCTGCACGATTCACCCAGCTTTGATATCCACCATAAACTCCCTGTCGACCAGTAGGATTAAACTCAGCATCTTTTACATGGAACATTTTGATACGTTCATGATATAGGTCGATATATTGCAGATAATCAAGGCATTGTAATACAAAATGTGAGGGATCGTATAGCAAATTGGCTCGTTTATGACCGTTCACTTTATCCAAAAACATTTCAAAAGTAATACCATCATGCAAGTCTTCCCCAGGGTGAATTTCATAACAAACATCCACGCCGCATTCATCAAAATAATTCAAAATTGGCAACCAACGATTAGCCAGTTCCGTGAATCCCATTTCTACCAAACCGGCAGGGCGCTGCGGCCAAGGGTACATTGTATGCCATAAAAGTGCCCCCGAAAAGGTAGCATGAGCATTTAATCCTAAATTTTGTGAAGCTTTTGCGGCTAGTTTCAACTGATTTACCGCCCATTCGGTGCGAGCCTTTGGGTTACCCTTTACAGAATCGGGTGCAAAACCATCAAACATTACATCATAAGCCGGATTCACTGCCACCAATTGTCCCTGAAGGTGGGTCGATAACTCAGTGATTTGCAAGCCTTTATCGACTAGTTTTCCTTTCAGCTCATCGCAATAGGTTTTAGAGGTTGCCGCTTTTTCCAAATCAATGGCACGGCCATCCCAAGTGGGGATTTGAATCCCTTTATACCCTAAATCAGCCACCCAACTGGAGATATTATCCAAAGTGTTAAACGGTGCATGATTGTCTAAAAATTGTGCTAAAAATATAGCTGGACCTTTGATTGTTTTCATAGT
>JAZKGO010000042.1:9390-13119 GCA_040385875.1 Bacteroidota bacterium | reverse complement strand
GTAAAAGGCTTTCATTCGGTTTATCAGAATATATTATTTTCAAAAAGTATAGCCCCCGCTTTGGAGTATTCTGTATTTCCGGTTCAAGATTTTAACAGAAAACAATTCAGGTGGATTTACCAAGCCGGCATTCGTGATTTTGACTATTTGGAAAGTACCATTTTCGATAAAATGGAGGAAACTATTCCTTACCAACAGTTGACAGGCATCGTAGGTTTTACTGAAAACTGGGGTAATTTTAGTGCTGAAGTAAGCGGCTATCAATACCTGCATGCTCCAGAATTGTACCGATTGAGCCTTGAGCTTGATTTATCTGTGAGAGTGGCTGAAGGATTGTCTTTGCGTTTTTATGGTAACGGTTCACAAATAAATAACCAAATATCTTTGCCAAAAGTAACTGCCGATGCTACCAATGTTTTGTTAGGAGGCCGCCAATTGGCTACCTCCTTTTCGTATTCCACGTCATTTGGCATCAATTATACCTTTGGTTCGGTGAATAATAGCATCGTAAATCCAAGATTTTCGGGGGTGAATTAATACAAATAATGAATACATTTCACCATTTTATTGGGCTAAATTCAATGATTCTCAATCAGTACAGGTCAGCTTGTTTCAAAATATATTCTTCATAAGCCTGTAAAATCATTTTTATTTATTAATTTGATTATTGCAAAATCCTTTAATAAATGAGCTTCCCCATTCGGTTAATTTTTACTTTTATTTATTTGTTGGGGTCGACATACCTATTTTTTTCTTGTCAAAATTCTAGTCAAATTGACTTTAGCACCGAGGTAAAACCCATCCTAAATCGAAAGTGTATCGCATGCCATGGTGGGGTAAAACAGCAAGGTGGTTTTAGCTTACTCTTCGAGGAGGAAGCCTTGTCCAAATTAAAATCTGGAAAATTCGCCATTGTACCAGGGCATTCCAACGATTCTGAAATGATTAAGCGCTTGAGCTTGCATGACCCGGAGGAAAGAATGCCCTATAAAGCTGAGCCATTGAGTAAAGAGGAAATAAATATCCTGACCAAATGGATAGACCAAGGAGCAAAATGGGATCAGCATTGGGCTTATAAATCAGTTAAAAAACCAGAGATTCCTACCCTACAATCAGACTGGATCGTAAACAATATCGATACGTATGTGCTTGAAAAACAACAAGATAATGGGCTAAAATATTCAGAAGAGGCTGATCCCATCACCTTGGCCAGAAGAGCCAGCTTGGATATTATTGGCTTTAATAGTCATTCCAAAACAAAGAGCAATTTCATTCAATCTCCCTCTCAAAAGAACTACGAAACTTTATTGGACTCCCTTTTGAAATCACCACACTATGGTGAAAAATGGACCTCTGTTTGGCTTGATTTAGCTCGCTATGCAGACACAAAGGGTTATGAAAGGGACGCTCCTCGTCAGATTTGGAGGTACCGTGATTGGCTGATTAAGGCGTTCAACCAAGATATGCCTTATAACCAATTTTTGACAGAACAGCTGGCTGGTGATTTATTGCCCAACCCTACTGAAAATCAATTGATTGCCACTGCTTTTCATCGCAATACAATGACTAATGATGAAGGTGGAACCGACAATGAGGAGTTTAGAACAGCGGCGGTTTTAGATAGGGTAAATACCACCTGGGAAACACTCATGGGTACTACCTTTGCATGCGTCCAATGCCATAGCCATCCTTACGACCCCTTCAAGCATGAAGATTATTATCGGTTTGCAAGTTTTTTCAATAATACTCGTGACGAAGATACATTTGACGAATACCCCGTCCTAAGGCATTTTAATGATAGTTTGACCACTAAATTCAACCAGCTAAACTCATGGCTTGGCCAAAATACAAACCCTCAAAAGCAAGCTGAAATTCTTAAATTTATTAAGACATTTCAGCCCGCCTATAACTCACTCATTATGGATCAGTTTGTGAACAGCGAGCTTAACGATACCAAATGGCTGGCCATGCGCAATTACTCCTCCGCAAGATTGAAAAAAGTAAATCTGAATGAAAAAAATGAATTGATATTTAGATTTAAATGCAATATTGAGGGCGGCGTATTATCCATAAATCTCGATTCAACCAATGGAAAAGAATTAGCAAAGTTCAAAAATATTAAAAAGACTGAGGGTTGGCAAAATAACTCTATTTCACTTTCCAATGCGAGTGGGGTTCACAATCTATTTTTTAAATATTCCAACCCTGCCATTAAAGATGTCAAACAAAATGGCCTTCTGTTCGATTGGTTTTATTTTACCAATTCATTCCCAGGCGAAAAGCAAATGGGGTATAGTCAATCTAAAAATCTTTTTTGGGAACTCGTCAATGCCAAAACTGGCTCCACCCCAATTGTATTGGAAAACCCAGCTGATTTTGCCAGAGAAAACAATGTTTTTGTTCGTGGCAACTGGCTCGTAAAAGGCAAAAAAGTAACGGCTGGGGTACCTAAAATTTTTGAAAATTATACCACAAAAAATCCAACAAATAGGCTGGAAATGGCCCAATGGATGTGCTCTCCAAAACACCCTTTAACTGCCCGAACTATTGTTAATAGGCTCTGGGAGCAACTTTTCGGTACTGGATTGGTCGAAACGCTTGAAGACGTTGGCTCTCAAGGGGCTGCACCCAAAAACCAAAAGTTGTTGGATTATTTGAGTTACCAATTGGTAAATGAGTACAACTGGAGCTTAAAAAAATTATTGAAAGAAATCATGCTTTCTGCCACTTATCGGCAATCATCAATGCTGACACCAGATGCCGCCAAAAACGATTTGGCAAACGAATATTTCACGAGAGGGCCAAGAGTGCGACTTTCCGCTGAACAAATAAGGGATCAAGCTTTGGTAATAACGGGTACTTTTAACCCAAAAATGTATGGTGCACCTGTAATGCCGTGGCAGCCAAAGGGTATTTGGGCTTCACCTTATGATGGCGAAAAGTGGATTAATAGTTCTGCTGGTGAGCAATACCGTCGGGCAGTGTACACTTACTGGAAGCGCACCTCGGCCTATCCATCCATGCTTTCTTTTGATGGGGTCGGCAGAGAGGTTTGTTCCTCACGCCGTATTCGCACCAATACGCCTTTGCAGGCTTTGGTTACTCTAAATGATTCCGTTTATGTGGATATTTCGAAAAAATTTGTGGAGAAAACAATCACAAATTACCAAAAAAACCCTCAGGTATTAATTGCTGAAATGTATAAAAATGCGACTGAAAAAACGATTAGCAACAAAAAACTGGCAATTCTGATGGAGCTTTACCGCAAATCTGTCAATGACTTGGGGAGAAAGCCTAAAGAATTAGAAAAGATGTGCAAGGGAATTAATACCAGCAATAAAATAGTATTTGCCTCAATGTCAATTGTGGCCAATGCCATTTTGAATTTGGACGAAGTATTGACAAAAAGCTAAATAACAACAATTTCATGAACAAATTAGCTAAAGAAGCAATTGAAAACCAACTAAGATACCAAACACGTCGTCATTTCTTAAAGGATAGCATGTTGGGATTGGGCAGTATTGCAATGGGCTCATTATTAAGTAATTGTGGTTCCCAAAGTCAAGGTTCGGCGAATACATTTGACCCAGCCAATCCACTTTTGGCTCGAATGCCCAGCTTTGCACCAAAGGCTAAATCAGTTATTTATTTGCATATGGCAGGAGCCCCTTCGCAATTGGAGCTTTTTGATTATAAACCTGAATTGAGCAAACTAGATGGCCAGCTATG
>JAZKGO010000042.1:0-9290 GCA_040385875.1 Bacteroidota bacterium | reverse complement strand
ATGGTGCTTACTTCTGGAGGTAAAAACCCCGATGCGGGTAAAAGTATTTGGGGTTCTGGATTCTTACCTTCTGTTTATCAAGGGGTTCAGTGCCGGTCTGAGGGGGATCCTGTACTTTTTTTGAATGACCCCGATGGCTATAATCGTGACTTGCGAAAAGCGTCCATTGAGGCAATCAATCAGGTAAATCAGGAAGAGTTTAATACCTATCAGGACCCAGAAATATTAAGCCGAATCAGCCAATATGAAATGGCTTTTCGAATGCAAATATCTGTTCCCGAAGTCATGAATATCAACGATGAACCTGCCTATATTCATCAGTTATATGGGACTGAGCCAGGCAAATCTAGTTTTGCAAATAATGTTTTATTGGCAAGAAAACTAGTGGAAAAGGGAGTCCGATTTGTTCAGTTATATGATTGGGGCTGGGATACCCACGGGACAAGTCTTGATGGCTCGATTGATATAGGCTTGATGAGTAAATGTAAAACAGTAGATCAATCTATCTCAGCCTTAATTTTAGATTTGAAACAAAGGGGGCTTTTGGACGAAACGCTTGTTGTTTGGGGAGGTGAGTTTGGCCGTACTCCGATGGCTGAAAATCGTGAAGGCAAAGAAAACTCATTCAAAGGCCGTGACCACCACGCCGAGGCCTTTACCATGTGGATGGCTGGCGGAGGCATCAAAAAGGGATTTACATTCGGCGAAACAGATGAAATAGGCTATACAGTGGTAAAAGGCAAAGTAAAACCCTTTGATATACAGGCCACTATTCTCAATCAACTGGGTTTTGACCATGAAAAATTCACCTATCAATACCAAGGTCGACCATTCCGATTAACGGATGTAGAAGGAAAAGTGATTAATGAAATAATTGGGTAAATTACACCTCAATTTTTACCTCCTAATCTATTGTTGATGAGACTCTACCAAAAAATTATCCTTGCAATTATTTTTATTATCTTGGTAATTGTGGCTCGCCTTCTGATTAATGCAGGCGTTTTTAGAGAAATAAAACCCCATTTTAATGGTAAAATCACTCAAATTGGAGGCTTTGATGGAGGTGAAGATATTACGATTGATCAAGAAACTGGCTTAGCTTTTATTTCATCCAACGAGTTTTTTAAAAAAGAGGCAAAAAATGGAACCATTTTTACCCTTAACCTTAACGATCCGTCCCCAAAACCACTCAATATTTCGAAAAACCTGCCCTTTGATTTTCATCCACATGGCATCAGTTTATACAAATCTGCGGACGGCGAAAAATCTCTTTTTGTGGTCAATCACCGAAAGGAGGGTAATTTCATTGAAATCTTTGAGATAAAAGACAGCAGTTTGGTTCACAAAGAAAGTATCTCTCACCCGTTGATTATCAGTCCTAATGATATTGTGGCGGTGGGTGAAAGGTCTTTTTATGTAACCAACGACCACGATGAGCCGCTTTCACAATGGAGAGCGAATAAAGATCTCATGCAAATACCTATGGGAAATGTTTGCTATTATGATGGAAAAAATGCCAGAATAGTAGCGGATGGATTTTTATATGCCAATGGAATCAATGCCAATAAAGAGGGTACTAAAGTTTATGTAGCAGCTACCACGGGAGGCAAAATAATGGTATATGACAGGAATATTGAAACGGGCGACTTGGTCGAATCGGATGAAATTGCCATTCATGGAGCCGATAATATTGAGGTGGATGCTGAGGGAAATCTTTGGATTGGTTGCCATGTCAATTTATTGGCCTTTTTAGAGCATTCAAAAGATCAGACAAAGCTTTCCCCCTCTGAAATAATCAAGATAAGCTATCAAGGTAAGGATGCAGCCAAGCTGGAAAGTGTGTATCTAAACGATGGCAGACCCGTTTCTGGCTCAAGTGTGGGTGCCGTTTATAAAAACAAGCTCTTAATCGGAACCGTATTTGAGGATAAGATTCTGTTAGGAGAGATGGAATAAAAAAAACGTCGGCAAGGTTATATTGACAGCCAATAAACCTTGCCGACGTTTGGAAAACTCCTAATTTTTACAAATGTATCACCTCGCCATAAGCTGCTGCTGCTGCTTCCATGATGGCTTCAGACATTGTTGGGTGTGGATGAACCGATTTGATGATTTCATGGCCAGTGGTTTCTAATTTTCTAGCAACTACAACTTCTGCAATGAGCTCAGTTACGTTGGCTCCAATCATGTGAGCACCCAACCATTCGCCATATTTGGCATCAAAAATCACTTTTACAAATCCATCAGAATGGCCTGCTGCTTTTGCTTTGCCAGACGCTGAAAAAGGGAACTTACCCACTTTAATTTCGTAACCGGCTTCAATAGCTTTTTTCTCGGTATAGCCTACCGAAGCTATTTCAGGGGAGCAATAAGTACAGCCTGGAATATTGTTATAATCCAATGGCGTCACATGCAAGCCAGCAATTTTTTCCACACAAATAATACCTTCTGCGGAGGCTACGTGTGCTAGTGCTTGACCAGGCGAGCAATCGCCAATAGCATAATACCCTGGTATATTGGTTTGGCTGTAGCCATCCACTACTATTTTACCTTTATCAGTTACAATGCCTACATCTTCCAAACCTATATTTTCGATATTGGCAATTACGCCCGCAGCCGAAAGTACAATATCCGCTTCGATTGTAATGTTTCCATCTGGTGTCTTAACGGCTACTTTACAACCCTCACCTTTGGTATCTACCGATTCTACTGATGAATTTAAGTAGAAATCAATTCCCATTTTTTTGTATTGTTTCCCTAATTCTTTCGAGATATCTTCGTCTTCCACAGGCACTAAATTTGGCATAAACTCTACGATAGTTACCTTGGTACCCATAGCCGCATATACATAAGCAAACTCAACGCCAATAGCTCCCGAACCAATTACCACCATCGATTTTGGTTGCTTGGCCAAAACCATAGCCTGACGATAACCTATCACTTTTACTTCGTCAATCGGGATATTTGGCAAGGCTCTTGCTCTCGCTCCTGTTGCAATTATGATGTGATTGGCACCAAATGTGGTAGCCACACCAGCCGCATCAGTTACTTCTACTGTTTTGCCAGGCTTTACTTTTGCCGTGCCCATTATTACTTCAATTTTATTTTTCTTCATCAAAAAAGCAACTCCTTTACTCATCCCTTCCGCCACACTTCTTGACCTTTTTATAACAGCCCCAAAATCTGCCTCCGCTCCATTCACGGTGATTCCATAATCGGCGGCATGTTTGATGTATTCAAATACTTGTGCACTTTTTAAAAGGGCTTTTGTGGGGATACAACCCCAGTTTAAGCAAATACCTCCTAGTGATTCTTTTTCAACTATGGCTACTTTCATACCCAACTGGCTTGCCCTGATGGCTGTTACATAGCCCCCTGGGCCTGATCCAATCACGATTAAATCAAAATTTGTCATCGATTTTTGATATTTATATTAAAAAAGTACAATTTTTTTGTAAAGATAAGATAGGATTTTAGATTTTAGATTTTAGATTTTAGATTTTTTTTAGATTTTCAATGAATTTTTCTATCAACAAAATGAAATAGCCTACATTCCAACTATTGAGGATTACAAATGTGCTCAAAATATATTCCACTTTTCTAGGCTTGTCTATATGGGTAATATTCTGACTGTAAACAAATTGGCGTTTAAAATTTTGTAATTTCATAAAATTTATCATTTATTAAAGTCTAAAACTGGTTTGCGTTGAAAAAGAACAAAACTATAAAAAGCTTTATTTCTCTTTTATTACTCATTTTTGCTCTTTTCAGCTGTGTTGATCCATTTGAAATCAGATATAATTTTGATCAAAATATCTTGATAGTTGAGGCGGTTTTAACTGATAAAAAAGGAGAACAAAAAATTATTCTTAAATACTCAACGCCCTCCCCAGTGGCCAATAACAGTTTGATTTTTCCATTCGAAAAGGCCAACGTGTCGATACTGGTAAATGATACTGAAAAAGTGCAATGTGTAGAAAGTAATATTGATCCAGGTAGTTATATTGCGCCTGCTAGTTTTTTTGCAGAGCCCAATAAAACCTATCGATTATCTATTATTTCTGAAAACGGACAATCCTATCGGTCTGATTTACAAAAACTTGAGCCTCCTCAAGTGATTAAAAAAGTGTACCATACCTTAAAAATTACAGGTAGCGAACAAAATAGAAGTTATATTGTAAACCATGCTATTTATGTGGATGCTGAAGACCCCGCTGGGTTTGGAAACAATTATTTATGGGATTGGAAATTATATGAAATACAGCAGATTTGTAAAACATGTAATCCTGGCGAAAAATTCTTTTATCGTGAATATCCTCCCTTTGGCAAATGTGTGCAAACCCCTGGTACATTTTTGAGTTCAATTGTTTATGATTATAACTGTGATGGAAAATGTTGGGAAATCATTCGATCGACTTCTATTAATATTTTGAATGATGAATTTGTGGATGGGAAAACGATTACGGCAAGGTTAGTGGCAGAATTGCCAATCTATCAAGAAACAGGTGCATTATTTGAGGTTTCTCAAAAAAGTATCAGTAAAGCTGCCTATCACTATTATAAAATATTGGAAGATCAGACCGAACGAACGGGCACTTTTGCTGATACGCCCCCTAATAGTTTGATTGGAAACATCAAAAATACGGATGAAAATAGTAGTGAAAGTGTGGTGGGGTATTTTCATGTAGCAGGCCTTACCACTATGAAATATTGGCTGGATAGAAAAGACCTTTCGGGTATAAAATATAAAACTATTGGCTTATTGGGGGGTAGAGCCAAGACTTTTGAGCCAATGCCTCCTAATGGATTGGGCGCTACTATGGCTCCCTGCCTAAACGGCTATTATCGAACCAATACTGAGCCTGAGGGTTGGGTTAATAATTGAGAAGGCAGGAATTAACACTAAATCATATAATCAAACACATTTTTTCAATCGAAAAATAAGACTTTTCAAAATAATCTGATACATTGTAAAAAAAGTTTTATGTTTTTTTTATAATTGATGTTAACATGAAGCTAAAGCTTCAAACAATTGACAAAATAGCTGGAAGTCTTTGCAAACGTTTTATCAATTGCAAAAGGTTTTAACCTTTTGTAAAAAAATAGAATAAATTTAGTTTAAGGTGTACTAAAAGCCTATTTCAAATGAAATAAATTTATAGAAAATAATGGATCAATTGGTCGAAATTCTAAGCAAGCCCATCCCTTTTTACGTTCATCTCTATTCAATCAGGCTCCAATTTTTAAGCCATTCCCTATGAGCTTGGTTCGCCCCAATCTTTATAATTCCTTGTTTTTTGCCTACCTTTGCCAAAAATTCAATTAGGATTGATTCCTAAAAAACCAAAATAAACGATGACCAAAGACAGGCTTAATGACCTGAAAGCCAGAGTAGAGGCTTTGAGGAGGTATCTTTGACTACGATGCCAAAAAGTACAAAATATCTGAATTAGAGGTAGTTACCCTCGATCCCAACTTTTGGAACGACTCCAAAAAAGCCAATACAGTAATGCAGGAAATGCGTGGCCTCAAGTTTTGGACGGCTGGCTGTGACGATGCAGTATCTCTTTTGGGCGACTTAGAAACCATCTGGGAATTTTATGAAGCAGGGGAAGCCATCGAAGAGGAAGTGGATGCCGAAGGAGAAAAATTAGAAGAAAAATTACAGGAATTGGAGTTTCGCAAGATGATGAGCGAGGAGGGGGATAATATGGGTGCGGTAATTGAAATCAACTCTGGAGCGGGTGGTACCGAAAGCCAGGATTGGTGCAGTATGCTCATGCGTATGTACATTATGTGGGCGGAAAAAAATGGTTATAAAGTAAAAGAAGCTGACCATAATGATGGTGATGTGGCGGGCATTAAATCTGTTACGATGGAAATTGAGGGGGAATATGCCTATGGAAACTTGCGCTCGGAAAACGGTGTGCATCGTTTGGTGCGTATCTCTCCATTTGATTCTAATGCACGAAGGCATACTTCATTTGCCTCTGTATATGTATACCCACTGGCGGATGATACCATTGAAATTGACGTAAATCCTGCGGATATCAGTTGGGATACTTTTCGCTCGGGCGGGGCTGGTGGCCAAAATGTAAATAAAGTAGAAACGGCTGTTCGATTGACCCATGCTCCATCTGGTATCATCATCGCTTGCCAGCAAGAGCGCTCCCAGTTGATGAACAAAGAGGTGGCGCTGACTTTACTTCGATCAAAATTATACCAAATAGAAATTGATAAGCGCAATGCCGCTCGTGCCGATGTGGAAGCCTCCAAGAAAAAAATCGAATGGGGCTCTCAGATAAGGAGTTATGTTTTGGACGATCGGCGGGTGAAAGATCACCGTACCAATTATCAAACTAGCAATACGGATGCTGTTTTGAATGGCGACCTTAATGATTTTATCAAAGCCTATTTAATGGCGGAATAAAACTTTAGCAACTTTACTATTTTTTGCATGAAGAAGTTGGTGTCTTGACCATAGTCGTTAAGTTAAGTTAAGGAAATAGCTTGCTTTTAAAAGTCCCAGAGGGACGGCCAAATATTGTAACAATGGGTTTCAACCCGTTGAAAAATGCCTAACTTAACGACACATGGAATCTTGACCAACCTTCCTAATCAAAATCCGCAATTCCAGACAAAAAACAGCAAACCACAATTCAAAGGCTTTGTTCTTTTTTGCTCGCCCAAAAAAGAACCAAAAAAAGGCGCCCCAAATTAAGATAATTAATTTTTCTTTCTCACAAACCCACGCTTATGGCTTGAAAAATCAATTATCCACGCAATTTGGGTATTTCCCACCGCACATTTTTTATTTTTTGCAATATCTTTTTTTGATCAAAAGCTGGAGAAACAAGGTCTTTTGAAGGATCGGCCTTATTGATTTTAGATTAATTTGGATTAATTTTCGGCAAAAAATCTACACTGTTTGAGATTCTGACGTAGTCGAATCGAGTTTGTAGTCCCGAAAGCTTTCGGGACGAAAATTTATTCAAATTAAGCGTTAAGAAATCAATATAGCCTTGATTTTTTGATTCTTTTGCATCAAGGCAAAAGAATAAAGCATTTAAGTATGAGCCAATTAATTTCAACCAAAGAAGCTTAAGTATAGCAAGGACCATAATTGTTAATCAAAACTCACTATTCCAGACAAAAAATAGCAGATCCTTTGTTCTTTTTTGTTCGCCCAAAAAAGAACCAAAAAAAGGCGCCCCAAATTAAGATAATTAATTTTTCTTTCTCGCTGACCTACACGTATGGCTTGAAAAATCAATTATCCACGCAATTTGGGTGTCTCCCATCGCACATCTTTTTTTAAATACCTCTTTTTGGGTTAAAGGAAGGTAAATAAAGGGCCATCCTTATTACTCAAAATTCCAAACCCCTGATAAAAAATATAAATTACACTCAAAGAATTTTAAGGGACTGGCCTTATTGATTTTAGAATTAAAAGTTAGATTTTTCGTGAAAAAAATTATACTGTTTGAGCCTGACGTAGTCGGCGAGTATACCGGGCGGGCGACCCCGTTTTTAGAAAAATTTAGCTTTTAATTCGTTAAGAAATCAATATAGCCTTGATTTTTTGATTCTTTTGCATCAAGGCAAAAGAATAAGAAGCTTAAAAGCCAAAAAAACTTTTCTAGTTTGATTGCAATTAAGCCCCAGTTTTAACAAAATCATAACCTATTCAGTCAAAATCAACATCTTTTCATAATTTAACCTTTGAACTCCCTCAATAATAGAACATTGGCCATTTACCACTGGCAATACTGGATAAGGGTAAATAAGTATAGTATTATTCAGAAATCCTTCTAATTTTACTAAAATAAACGAGATTTCTAAACTTTGATAAAAATGAAAAGATTCACCCGTCGTGAAATGCTCAAAACCAGCATTCCCGCTACCTTAGGTACATTTGCCATTCCTACTTTTATTCCCAATACTGCCTTTGGCGCCAATGATCGATTGAGAGTAGCCGTCATTGGTGTGAACGGCCGTGGCAAAGACCATATAAAAGGGTTCATGAATTTGGCCAATGTGGAAGTAGCTACCTTATGCGATGTCGACAATGTAGTTTCGGCAGCTGGAGCAGCTGATTTTGAAAAAAAATACAGTAAAAAAGTAGCCACTCAGCAAGATTTACGTAAAGTTTTTGACGACAAAAATATTGATGCTGTTTCAGTAGCCACTCCCAATCACTGGCATGCTTTGGCTGCTATTTGGGCCTGTCAGGCGGGTAAGGATGTATATTTGGAAAAACCTATTTCGCATGATTTCAACGAAGGGCAAAAAGTAATAGCTGCTGCCAAAAAATACAACCGAATCGTGCAACATGGGGTGCAACGCCGTAGCTCTGAAGCCGTTCAGGAAGCGGTGAAACATTTGCGTGAGGGCCTGATTGGCAATGTATACATGGCTAGAGGTATCAACTATAAATGGAGGCCCAGCCTTGGCAACCTTGAATACAGTGCTGTACCCACCGGCCTCGACTGGGATATGTGGCAAGGGCCAGCTGCGGCCAGTAAATTCAGTAAAAACTATGTGCATTACAACTGGCATTGGCATTGGAACTACGGCAATGGAGAAATTGGCAATCAAGGTGTGCATGAATTAGATATGGCACTCTGGGGGATGGACTTGGGCTTTCCCGAAGAAATCACCTCCAATGGGGGCAATTATCTTTGGAAAGATTGCAGAGAAACTCCAGAGGTATTAACCACCACTTTTAACTATCCCAAACAGAAAAAAATTATTGAATTTGAGGTGCGGCCTTGGATGAGTAATAAAGAAGACGGGGTAGAGGTTGGCAATATTTTTTATGGTGAAAAAGGCTATATGGTAGTCCCTAATTATGACAGCTATAAAACCTTTTTAGGCCAAAAGCGTGAGCCTGGCCCCGAAAGAAAAGCAGGTGGCGACCATTATGCCAACTTTGTAAAAGCCGTATTGGCCCGTGACACTAAGCTTCAAAATGGCACAGTAGAGCAAGGGCATCAGGGAGCTGGCATGGCTCATTTGGCCAATATCTCCTATAAATTAGGCCGAAAAATGAACTTTGACCCCAAAACCGAGAAGTTTATCAACGACAAAGAAGGCAATGCGATGCTAAGCCGAAAATACAGAGCACCTTATTTAATGCCAGAGATTGTATAGCGATTTTAGTACTATTTTTTTGAAACGTCAATCGAAAGGTTGGCGTTTTTTTTGCCTAAATGTGGACAATTGTCCGCTGGTCAATCATTTATCAATTTAAAATTTTGCAAATAGAAATGTGCCTCATATACGGTTGT
>JAZKGO010000041.1:59683-61079 GCA_040385875.1 Bacteroidota bacterium | reverse complement strand
TACTGGGCAATTTGTTGGCGAAAGTGGTAGTGCTAGACCCATCTCAAAAGTTCATTTTCAGAACAATAAAATGTCATTTGCCATCCCAGCCCAATGGGATAATACCGAAAATGATTTGAAAGTGGAGGGGGTTTTAAAAGACAATAAATTGTCAGGCTCAATGGTAACTCCAAAAGGAGAAAAATTGACCTGGGAAGGTGTAAGAGCACCCAAACTTTTAAAAACCAAAGAGCCAGTTTGGGCAAAACCCATCCTACTTTTTAACGGGAAAAACTTGAACGGATGGGAAGCTATTGGTGCTGAAAACCAATGGGTTGTGGAAAATGGAATACTTAAGAGTCCTAAATCTGGAGCCAATATTCGTACAATTGGTCAATACAGCGATTTTAAATTACATGTAGAATTTAAATATCCAAAGGAAAGCAATAGCGGTGTTTATTTACGTGGCCGCTATGAAGTGCAAATTACGGATAGCAAAGGTCGTGACCCATTAAAAGACCAATTAGGTGCTGTTTACGGCTTTATTGCTCCATTAGAAATCCCTGCCAAAGAAGCGGGAGAGTGGCAAAGTTTTGACATTACCCTGATTGGCAGAGTAGTAACAGTGGCTTTAAATGGTAAAACTAT
This sequence comes from Bacteroidota bacterium, assembly GCA_040385875.1. Classification (GTDB taxonomy): domain Bacteria; phylum Bacteroidota; class Bacteroidia; order Cytophagales; family Spirosomataceae; genus JANMZR01. The sequence goes on along the minus strand of JAZKGO010000041.1, from coordinate 60,452 downwards.
TATTCACAAAAATGAAATACCGGGTATTACAGGCGGGGCATTGGATAGCAATGAGGACGAGCCAGGTCCTATCTTTTTCCAAGGAGATCATGGCCCAATTGAATTTAGAAATATTGTGATTACCCCTGCAAAATAGGTTTATTTTAGTTAACTAAAAAAAAATGAAGGAACTATAGAGGTGCATTTTACGAAAGGACAAAAGGAACTAATCTCCCAGTTCCTTTTGTTATTTTTTGGAAAAATCATTTGCAAAATCTAAATAAATTTTAATGAACTTTCGACTGCCAATTGTAATTCAATTTTGGTTTTGTGTGGCTGTAACAGGTCAGGATGATTTACAAATTCAAGAGAATTCAAATGCCGATTCCACTGAAAGGAAAGTTTCATTTTTACGAAAACTGATTACTGATAGCAAAAGCCCAGAGCAGCCTAAATTTTTGATTTACCCTACTTTAGCCTTTTCCCCAGAAACTTCTTGGGAAATTGGCCTTTCGGCTTTGGAATTATATTATGCTAAAAAAGACACCAGCAATCGATTGAGTGAAATCCAGTCTTTCAATTTTTTCACATTAAATAATCAGTATGGCTCCTGGATTGAGCATTTTCTGTATTCTGATAAAGACCGTTGGTTCTTTTTAGGAAAATTGAAATTGCAGCGTTTCCCTTTGCAATATTATGGAATTGGACTGGACACCAAAGAGCAAAATGAGCAATTAGTAAACTCCGACTATATAGCAATAAGAGAGCGAGTTTTACATAAAATTACTAA